>JBFIIN010000033.1:0-14954 GCA_041601225.1 Oceanococcus sp. | reverse complement strand
GCTTGCGGTGCGCGTGGTGTTGGCAGCGGCGGATCTGGCGGAACTCAAAGTCGTTCTGGAATCCACAGATTGCTTTGCTCTGGATACCGAAACCACGGATCTGGATCCACAGCAGGCTGATCTGGTGGGTCTGTCCTTTTCGACGAGAGCGGGTGAAGGCTGGTATTTGCCCGTTGGCCACAGTTACCTTGGTGTGCCGGACCAGCTCACGCTGGAGGTGGTCATTCGCGAACTGGGTGGAATATTGGCGAACTCTGCGATCGCCAAGGTCGGCCAGCACTGCAAGTATGATGACCACATCCTGCGGCGCCATGGGCTACCCGTGCGGGGCTGGACATTCGATACGATGCTGGAATCGTACGTACTCAATGCGACCGCGACGCGCCACGACATGGACAGCCTGGCCGCGTTCTACCTGCAGCGCGGCACGATCAAATTCGAAGATGTCGCCGGCAAGGGCCGCAAGCAATTGACCTTCGATCAGATCGACCTGGCACAGGCGGCCCCCTATGCCGCTGAGGACGCCGAAGTCACCTTGGCACTCCATCGCCACCTGTGGCCGCGTTTGCAGGCCGATACGGCGCTGCAGAAGGTCTACGAGGAGATTGAGCAGCCATTGATCGGAGTGCTGGCTCGGATCGAGTGTCGTGGCGTGCTGATCGATAGTCAGCAGCTGCACGCCGCCAGCACAGAGTTCGCGAGTCGGATGGAGGATTTGGCCAGACAGGCCCACGAGCTGGCTGGTGGGGAGTTCAATTTGAATTCACCGGTGCAGCTCAAGGAGATTCTGTTTGAAAGGCTGGAATTGCCGGTCCTGCGCAAGACACCTAAAGGTCAACCTTCGACCGCGGAGGATGTGTTGCAGGAGCTCGCGGACAAGCACGAATTGCCACAGCTGATTCTTGACTGGCGCGGTCTGGCCAAGCTGCGCTCGACTTATACCGAACGTTTGCCGGCCTCGGTGAATTCGCAGACTGGGCGGGTCCACACGTCTTATCACCAGGCCGTCGCAGCGACCGGCCGGTTGTCTTCAGCAGATCCAAACCTGCAGAACATACCGGTCCGGTCAGTCGAAGGTCGACGAATTCGCCAAGCCTTTATTGCCCCGCCGGGCCGCGTGCTGATTTCGCTCGACTACTCGCAGATCGAATTGCGGCTGATGGCGCACATGTCGGGTGATCCCAGCCTGGTTGAGGCTTTCGTCCAGGACTTGGATATCCATCGGGCAACGGCCGCCGAGGTCTTCGGGGTCGCCCTCGAAACCGTGGAGCCAGAGCAACGCCGGGCAGCCAAAGCCATCAACTTCGGACTGATATACGGTATTTCCGCATTTGGGCTGGCGCGTCAACTGAGGATTGGGCGCAGTGAAGCCCAGCAGTACATGGATTTGTTTTTCGAACGTTATCCGGGCGTCAGTGCATATATGCAGCGCTGTCAGGATGAGGCCCGCGACAAGGGCTACGTGGAGACCCTGTACGGCCGTCGACTGTATCTGCCAGAGATCAATGACCGAAATGCCCAGCGCCGCCAAGCAGCGGAGCGCATCGCCATTAATGCACCATTGCAGGGCACGGCCGCGGACATCATCAAGCTAGCAATGATCGAAGTTGACAGACAGATTGCGACTGAGCCGGATATTCACATGATCATGCAGGTTCATGATGAACTGGTATTTGAACTGCCCGAAACCATTGCCACGAAGACAGCCCAGGGTTTCTGTCACAGCATGGAAACCGTGGCTGCACTTGATGTGCCTCTAAAAGTCGATTGGGGACTGGGGCGAAACTGGGACGCAGCCCATAGCTGATCGGCAAGGTTCTTCGTGCGGAAACTTTTTCTGAATATCCCGGTCTGATACTTCGAGCGCTGCAACAGCGCTCGTTCCGCCTCCACTCCCTGGGCGGACACCCTTCCGGTTCCCCCAAACCGGAAATCAATACCCCGGCGGTTTCCCCAAATCGCCGGGGTTCTTTTTTATAAAAATCAAATACTTAAATATCAATATTGCCAGCAAGAAGCGCATTCTTTTCAATGAACTCGCGACGCGGCTCGACCTGATCGCCCATCAGGGTCGTGAAGATCTCATCCGCAGCTATCGCGTCTTCAATCCGGACCTGCAACAGGCGCCGCGTCTCCGGATTCAGTGTCGTATCCCACAACTGCTCCGGATTCATTTCACCCAGGCCCTTGTATCGTTGGATCGACAAACCTCGGCGAGCTTCCTTGAATAGCCAGGCCACGGCCTCGGCAAACCGATTAACGCCGAGTTCACGGGCTCCACGGCGAACCACGGCCGACTCGCCCCAGAACGCGCGGATTCGTTCGCTGAACGCCGCCAGACGCCCGTATTCCGGTCCCGAGAAGAAATCTTGAGGCCAAACCACGCCATTCTCACTTCCGTGGCTCGTCCGCACGCTGGTCAAGCTCGGGGGTTGATCTTCGCTGAGTTCGAACACATACGACATTTCCTCACCGGTGATGCGATTGACCGCTTCGGAAAGAGTAGCGACCCACTGCGCGTATGCGCCGCGATCATGCTGAATATCCTCGGTCAGAACGGGAACGTCCTGTAACAGCACTCTCAATACATTGCTGTCATAGCGACGACCCAGTCGCTCCAGTACATCCGAGATCGCAATAAATTCCCGCATCAGATCCGCCAGATCCTCGGTAGCCAGCGGTTCGCCACCACTTGGAACCAGCGCTGCGTCGCTGAGCGCCAATTCGAGCAGAAACTCATTCAGTGCACCGTCATCTTTTACGTAGCGCTCACTCTTACCGGCTTTGACGCGATAGAGCGGTGGTTGAGCGATAAAAATATGACCGCGCGAAACGATCTCAAACATTTGCCGGTAAAAAAAGGTGAGCAGCAAGGTCCGTATATGCGCACCATCCACGTCCGCATCAGTCATTACGATGATGCGGTGGTAGCGCAATTTATCGGGATCAAAGTCTTCACGACCAATACCGCAACCCAGGGCCGTAATCAGTGTTCCCACCTCGGCAGACGACAACATCTTGTCGAATCGCGCCTTCTCGACATTCAGGATTTTTCCTTTCAAGGGCAGGATCGCCTGAAAGTGCCGGTCTCGGCCCTGCTTGGCAGAGCCACCCGCGGAATCGCCCTCAACAAGGAACAACTCGGATTTGGCCGGGTCACGTTCGCGACAGTCTGCCAGCTTGCCCGGCAAGCCCGCGATATCCAGAGCACCCTTGCGCCGGGTCATCTCACGCGCCTTGCGCGCCGCTTCGCGCGCTTTGGCGGCCTCCAAAATTTTCCCGGCGACAACACGCGCATCCTTGGGATTTTCCAACAAGAACTCTTGCAATCGCTCGCTAACCGAAGATTCCACCGAGCTCTTCACATGCTGGGAAACCAGCTTCTCCTTGGTCTGTGAAGAAAATTGTGGGTCGGGAGTTTTAACAGAGACAATTGCGGTCAACCCTTCCCGCGAGTCATCGCCTACTGGGGATACCTTTTCACGTTTCGCCAGACCTTCAGCTTCGATGTAACCATTGAGCGAACGAGTCAAGGCTGCACGGAATCCCGCCAAATGAGTTCCGCCATCACGCTGCGGAATGTTGTTCGTGAAGCAATAGACGTTTTCCTGATAGGAATCGTTCCACTGCATGGCGACCTCTACCGTCGTGCCATCCTTTTCCGCGCTGAAGTAACAGACATTGGGATGTAAAGGCGTCTTGTTTCGGTTGAGGTGCTCGACAAAGGCTCGAATTCCACCCTCGTACTCAAAAATATCTTCACGTTCACCAGCCTCCTCCCGCAGCATGATGCGAACGCCGGAATTCAGAAACGACAGTTCACGCAAGCGCTTGGCGAGCAAATCGTAGTGGAATTCAACTGTGCCAAACATCTTTTCGCAGGGACGAAAGGTTATTTCGGTACCCGTGCGATCAGAAGGCCCTGCGACAGCCAGATCTGCAACGGGAAAACCGTCGCGATATTCCTGACGGTGATGAAATCCACCGCGGTAGATATCCAAGCGCAGGTACGAGGACAAGGCGTTTACGACCGAGACTCCGACACCGTGCAGTCCGCCGGAAACTTTATAAGAGTTGTCATCAAACTTGCCGCCTGCATGCAGCGTCGTCATGATCACTTCAGCCGCAGACTTTCCGGCTTTTTTGTGAATGTCGACGGGAATCCCACGTCCATTATCGCGGACGGTAATACTCTGGTCTGAATGAAGTACAACTTCAACCTGCGAGCAGTGACCAGCTAACGCTTCATCGATCGAGTTATCAACAACCTCGAACACCATGTGATGAAGACCAGTTCCGTCCTGTGTGTCCCCGATGTACATGCCAGGACGTTTCCTGACGGCTTCAAGGCCCTCAAGAATCTGAATGTTGGTGGAGTCGTATACAGCTTCGGAAGAGGGTGCCGTGGCGGCCATTCGCGCCTAACCTAATCATTTAAAGGTGGATTATAACATCGCGGCCACATGTCCATGTTTCACGTGAAACATCGCAGCGTCTGCTGTAAACACCTGCGACTCCTCAAGCGCGGTCACAAACACCTGCGAACCCAAACCCACAATCACGCCCCACAACCGCGCTCTCAGATCAGGACCCAGTTCTGATCCAAAATCATCAACCAGAAGCAGCGGGTGGGTCTGAAAATTCTGAAGAACCTGAAGTTGACCAACGACGAAAGCAGCCAGCACCAGCTTTTGCTGTCCGCGAGAAAGCACATCCCTCACCGGCTTACCCGAAACCGTAACCACCAACTCAGCCCTGTGCGGACCGGCTTGCGTATGCCCCCGCTCCAGGTCACTCCTCAAAGTTCGCGCAAGCACGTCCACCAGCTTTTCCCCGGCAGACCAACCTGAGCGAAAAGCCAGGTCGACGCCCGGCGAACCCAAAAGCGCTGACGAAACCCTTTGGATTTCCACTCTCAGCCGATCCATGACCTCCTGCCGATAACCATTGACCATCTCTCCGGACTCGGCCAAGGGTTCGATCCATGCTGCGGACGATCGACGATCGCCTAGCCGCAGCGCGCGGTTTCTCTGGCGTAAGCAGCGCGCAAATTTTCGCCACGCGGCCAGAAACTGGGGTTCCACGTGGAACACGGTCCAGTCGAGAAATTGCCGTCGCAAGATCGGCCCGTCTTCGAACAAGCGGTGCTGACCTGGCTCTATGACTACGGATGGAAAAGCCCGAAGAGCCTGTTCCATTCCTGCGCCATCCGCACCATTGATCCTGATCTTTGTTTCGGAGCGCGATCGCGACAATCCGAGGCTATGCACGGAACTGTTTTTGATCCGAGCAAACACGGCCAATTCATCCGCGCCATCCTGGATTAGACTTCGGGAACCCGTCTTGCGAAAGCTGTTCCCGCGCCCGAGCACATAAATGGCTTCCAGCAAGCTGGTCTTTCCGGCGCCGTTTTCACCAACGAAAACATTGACACCAGGTTCTGGGTCAAGAACAACCTGGCTAAGGCAACGAAGATTCTGGGCTCGGAGCTGACTCAGAAGCACCTGGTCGGCTTGTGTTGCTTAGAGACGCATAGGCATGACGACGAACTTGCTGTCTTCATTGCCCGGCTCAAGAAGAAGGCCGCTATGATCAGGGTCAGTTAATCCAAGACTGAACTGCTCGGTTTCCATGGCGCCCAGCGCCTCCAGCAGGTAGTTGACGTTGAATCCGATCTCGACGGGTTCACCAACATACTCCACCTCGATTTCCTCTTCAGCCTCTTCGTGTTCGGGATTGTGTGTCTGCAATTTGAGACTGCTTCCATTCAGTACCAATCGCACTCCCCGAAATTTCTCATTCGACAAGATCGCGGCACGCTGCAACGCCGCACGCAGATCATCACGATCACCGGTGACCCACTTGTCACTGCTGGCCGGTACCACCCGTTCATAATCCGGGAACCGACCATCAATCAACTTGCTGGTGAAACGCAGCGGACCGAACACTATCTGAATTGCCGAATCAGTAAGGCGTAACTCGAGCTCCTCTGAACTTCCGTCGAGCAGACGCTGGAGCTCCGTTACACCTTTCCTGGGAACAATGACCTGAATGTCTCTCTCAAGGCTCACGTCATGCTCCGTCTGGCTCAACGCGAGGCGGTGTCCATCGGTTGCGACGGCTCGGAGTCGGCCAGCACTGATATCCAGATGCAATCCGTTCAGGTAATAACGAACGTCCTGCTGAGCCATCGCGAATTGCGTGCGTGACATGACATTGAGAAGGTCGTGGGTCCGCAAGCGCAGCTCAACAGAGTCCCGGAGATCGTCCTGCGCTGGAAACTCGTCGGCTGCAAGCGTTGCCAACATGAACCGCCCGCGACCGCTGCGAATCTGCATCCGGTTTCCGCTGAGCTCTGCGCTGATATTTGCCCCTTCCGGTAAGCTTCGGCAAATATCGTAAAGCTTGCGTGCCGGCACTGTCGTCCGGCCTGGGCCCTGCTCGTCGACCAATGTTTGGACGCGCAATTCGAGTTCCAGGTCGGTACCCGTCACTGTCAGTGTGCCGTCAGTCAGTTCTAACAAGACGTTGGACAAAATTGGCATGGTCTGACGCCGTTCAACGACACCAATAACCGCGTGCAGCGCCTCGAGCAACGTTTCCTTGCTTGCTTGAAATTTCATGATGGGCTTCTGTTGATAGTTATTAAAAGAATCTTTTCAATAATAGTAATAAGGACAGCTCTTTGCTGTGGGTAACTTTTAAGTTGCTGAAGTTAAAGGTTTTTTTTGACGATCTTGGAATTCAAACTGCGCATATCCGCAGGCACTGCCTGTGGATAGTTTGTGCATGGTTCGCTGGAATTTTTCTGTGCACGGCTTTTCCACATGGCTGTCCCCTTGCTGATCCACTACTGACTCAATACCCGGCAAAGCGTCTTGTAATCCTCCTCCATGCGCGCGTCGGAACCCCGCAATTCTGCCACTTTGCGGCAGGCGTGCAGCACGGTGGTGTGATCGCGTCCGCCAAATGCTTCGCCGATCTCGGGGTAACTGTGATTGGTCAACTCCTTAGCCAGACTCATAGCGACCTGTCGAGGCCGGGCAATCATCCGGTTTCGTCGCTGCGAGAGCAGGTCGTCCCTCCGCACCTGGAAATACTCACAGACCTTCTTCTGGATGATTTCCAGAGTGACCAGCCGATCATGTGCCGAAAGCATGTGTCGTAGGGCGCTGCGCGCGAAGTCGACCGTGATCGTTTCGCCGGTCAAACCCAGATTCGCCTTGAGGGTTTTTAGAGCGGCTTCGAGTTCGCGCACATTGGAACGAATGCGTTCAGCGACGAAAAAGGCCACGTCCTCGTTGATTTCCATCCTCTCCTGCTCGGCTTTCTTGAGCAGGATCGCTACCCGGGTTTCCAGCTCCGGCGGTTCAATAAATACCGACATTCCACCGGCAAACCGGTTGCGCAGGCGTTCGTCAACCCCGTCAAGTTCGCGCGGGTACCTATCGCAGGTCATGACGATCTGCTGACCATCCTCCAGTAAGGCATTGAAAGTATGGAAAAATTCTTCCTGAGATCGTTCCTTGTTGGCGAAAAACTGGATGTCATCGATGAGCAGCGAATTCACCGAGCGATAGAAATCTTTGAACTCATTAATGCGGTTATGACGCAGAGCGTTGACCATGTCGTTAACAAAGCGCTCGGCGCCGAGAAAGACGATCCGTGACTTGGGACTCAGTTCGCGCATGCGATTGCCGACACTGTGCATCAAATGAGTTTTGCCCAGGCCGGTACTCCCGCAGATCAACAGTGGGTTGTACGAGGTTCCCGGATTGGCCGCGACTTGCTGTGCTGCGGCTTTCGCCAGCTGATTCGATTTGCCTTGCACGAACTGATCGAAAACATAGCGCTTGTCGAGCCGACTGCCCTGAAAAATCTTGGCGCGGGGGCTGCTGCTGTTGGTCGTGATGACGACCGCCTGATCGGGGCCATCATCTCCACCCACGCGGATCTTGATGTCACTGACGCTGCCCTGGGTTACATCGCCGACAACGCGGCGTATAGCTTCCAGGAAATGCCCCTTGACCTGCTCGACAACCACCTGATTTGGCGCAATGAGTTCCAGCCAGGAGCCGTGGTTGGTCCCACGCAGCGGTCGCAGCCAGGTGTTGATATCCTGCTCGGGTAGCTCCGCTTCCAGCCAGCGCAGGCATTTGTGCCACGTGGATTCAGTCACCTTAATGTATGGGCCCAGAAGTAATTTCGTGAGGGGCAGCAGTCTATACTGCCGGCCGCTGACCTAGAAGTGCTGCCCCGCTTCTTGCGCCGCAACATACAGGACCGGTACCATTCGCCGGTTCAGTTTCCCGTACAGAGTTATTCCTGATGAAGCGCACTTATCAACCCAGTAATTTGCGGCGCAAGCGCACGCATGGATTCCGTGCCCGTATGGCGACCAAGGGCGGTCGCAGTGTCATAAAGGCGCGGCGTGCCAAGGGCCGCCATCGTTTGGCTCCCTAATCCATACAGACCGGTGCTTTCCAGCGCAACGGCGCTTGCTCAAACCCGCTCAATTTCGGCAGGTTTACCGGCAGGGTCGGCGTTTGCGCTGTGGTCCGGTTCAGGTGAGCTGGCGCGTGAATGAGGGCGGCGGTGCACGTCTTGGGCTGGCTATAGCCAAACGCCAGATTCGCCTGGCGACCGCGCGCAATCGAATCAAACGCTTAACCCGCGAGGGCTTTCGAACACATTGGCAGGCCCTGCCGTCCGTTGACCTTGCGATCAGTGTTCAAAAGCCAGCCCAGCAGCCGTGGAACGAGCGGGATTTCAAGCTCGCTCTGGCCAACTGCTGGCAGCAACTGATCCGGCAATGCAAAAGATAATCCTCACACTGATCAAGGGTTACAGGCGTTTGCTCAGCCCTTTGCTGGCACCGCGTTGTCGATACCACCCAACCTGCTCGGCCTACGGGCTGGAGGCCATAGAGCGTTTTGGTGTGTGGCGTGGTGGCGGTCTGGCCCTGCGCCGAATTCTTCGTTGCCACCCCGGGCAGCCGGGCGGGCTGGATCCGGTACCTCACATCTGCGGTCACTGAGCGTAGAACCTACGCTCATCCACTGAAAACCAAGAACCCATGGAAAATACTCGTCTGATTCTGTTCAGCGCGCTTGCCATTGTCTTGTTCCTGATGTACCAGGAATGGCAAAAAGATTATCCGCCGCAGGGTCCGGCAGCGCCGGCGTACAGCGAGCAGACAGCGGGCACCAGTAGCACAGCGCTTACCGACGATATCCCGGCTTTGGGCGCGGCTGGGATCGCCGAAGCTTCCGCAGCTGATGCCGGGGCCGCGAGCGCGCCCGCATCGGGCGGCCGGGTGCGCGTGACCACCGATGTTTTCCAGGTTGAGATTGATCTGGCTGGTGGTGACTTCCGCCAAGTCCTGCTGCTTGATTACCCGGAATTCAAGACTTCCCCGGACCGGAAATTGGCATTTCTGAATGACGCCCAGCCCAATTTTTTTATTGTTAACAGTGGCTTGGTTTCTGGTCAGAGTGTCGCCCCGGATCACCAGACGCAATACACCAGCGGTCAACAAAGCTACGAGTTGGCCGAGGGTCGCGATGATTTGCTGGTGCCCTTGCACTGGTCTGATGATGCCGGCCATAGCGTAACCAAGGTCTATCGCTTCCGCCGCAACAGCTACGAAATCGAGTTGCTCTACACCGTCAACAACGCCGGCGATTCGGAATGGGTCGTGAGCCCCTATGTGAGATTTTGGCGCACCCCGCACAAGCCCGGCGGCGAGCCGCCGTTTGTGCAGAGCTTCCTGGGCGTTGCGGTCTACGAACAAGATGATGACGGCAAGTTCAAATTCCGCAAACACGAATGGGACAACCTCGGCGAGAAACCGGTGGCGCTGGAGCAGCAGGGCGGCTGGACAGCGATGCTGCAGCACTATTTTCTGGCGGCTATCCTGCCGCCGGCCGAAGAAACGAATCGCTTCTATGCACGACCTAGCAAGAATTTTGGCTTTCTGACGGAGTATGTCGGACCACGTCGCAGCGTAGAGCCTGGCGCTCAGGCGGAGCTCCCGGTGCGCCTGTTCATCGGGCCGAAATTGCAGCAATCTTTGGAAGAAGTTGCGCCTGGTCTTCATCTTACGGTGGATTACGGCCTGCTTACGCCGATTTCCGAGCCCTTATTCTGGGTTCTGGAAAAAATCCATCGGCTGACCGGCAACTGGGGATGGGCCATTGTGTTGCTCACCGTCTTGATCAAGGGCGCTTTCTATAAGCTATCAGAAGCCCAGTACCGTTCCATGGCGCGCATGAAGAAGTTCGCGCCACGCATACAAGCGCTCAAAGAGCGGTATGCCGATGACCGCGAACGCCTGCATAAATCGATGATGGAGCTGTACCAGAAAGAAGGCTTCAACCCACTGGCCGGTTGTTGGCCCATGCTGGTCCAGTTCCCGGTATTTATTGCGTTGTACTGGGTTCTGCTGGAAAGCGTGGAGCTGCGTCAGGCTGACTTCTTCCTGTGGATCAATAATCTGTCCAGCCCGGATCCCTATTACGTGCTGCCGGTGCTTTTCGGTATCTCCATGTTCCTCCAGCAGAAGCTGTCGGGACAGGCCATGACCATGGAGCCTATGCAGCAGCGCATCATGAACATTATGCCCATCGCGCTGACAGTGTTCTTCGCCTTCTTCCCGGTGGGTCTGGTGGTCTATTGGTTTGTGAGCAACGTAATCGGTATTGCTCAGCAGTGGTATATCACCCGCAAGCTGGATCGCGAGGAGGCGGCTAAGCCTCATCGCTGATGCCGTGACTGACACCATTACCGCTTTGGCCAGTGGCGCAGGCGCTGCCGGCATTGGCGTTATTCGGGTTTCAGGTCCGCGTTGTCAGGAGATTGCCCGAGGGCTGGGAATCGGACGACTGATACCGCGCTGCGCGAGTTTCAGGCGTTTTCGTGACGCCCAGGGCGGGGTGATCGATACCGGCCTGAGTCTTTGGTTTCCTGCGCCGCACAGCTTTACCGGCGAAGATGTCCTGGAACTGCATGCCCATGGCGGAGCCATGGTGTTGAAGATGCTGCTGGACCGTATCCGCATGCTCGGCGCCCGGGATGCCCGGGCTGGTGAATTCAGCGAGCGCGCATTTCTGAACGGCAAGCTCGATCTGGCTCAAGCCGAAGCCGTCGCTGATCTCATCAGCGCGGGCAGCGTCGCCGCGGCACGGGCGGCACAACGTTCCCTGCAGGGCGAGTTCTCCAGCCGGTGTCGTGAGCTGGCTGACGCCACGCTCGATCTGCGCATGCGGGTGGAAGCCGCCATAGACTTCGCCGAGGAAGACATCGATTTCCTGGCGGATGATCAGCTGCGGTCGAATCTGTCTGCGTTGCGCCAGAACCTGAATCAATTGCTTACTCAAGCCGAACAGGGTCGACGCTTGAACGATGGTCTCACCGTGGTGCTGGCCGGAATACCCAATGTCGGCAAATCCAGCTTGCTGAATCGCCTGGCCCAGACCGATGCCGCGATCGTCACGCCCATCGCGGGCACCACGCGCGATCTACTGCGGGAATCCGTTGTCATCAACGGTGTGCCCGTGGAGCTCATCGATACCGCAGGACTGTGTGAAAGCGAGAACGAGGTGGAGCGGGAGGGGGTGCGCCGCGCGCGCGCGGCTCTGGCACAGGCTGATCACGTGCTGATTCTGGGCGAAGAGGGGCAGCCAGCACCTCAAATCGAAGTCCCCGCCGGAGCGCAGGTGACCCGTTTGCTGACCAAATGTGACCTGGGCGACAAGGCGGCGGGCTGGGTTGCAAATGCCCAGCCTCCAATCCTGCGCATCTCTTCGGTTACCGGCGACGGTCTGGAGGAACTGCGCCGGCACTTGAGCGGGCCGAGCCTGGGTGGTGGGAATTTCAGCGCGCGTCAGCGCCATGTCGCGGCGCTGCGTGGCGCGGCGCATCAATTGCAGCAAGCTGCTGAGCAGCTGCAGGCTGGTCAGGGTGACTTGGTCGCCGAAGAATTGCGCCTGGTTCAGCGCCAACTCGGTGAGATCACCGGACAGGTGAGCAGCGAGGACTTGCTGGGGCAGATTTTCAGCGGATTCTGCATAGGCAAATAGTCAAAAATCGTTTGATAACAGCGCTGTGCAACTTGCCCAGGCGCTCAGCTCTCGAACGCCCGGAGCAAGGCTTTGAGTTGTCCGACCAGCGCCCTCTGGTAGTCGCCGGCTGGAATATCGATCTTGACGTCGCCGCCTGCGCCGGCCCGCATTTCACAGATCTTCCTGCCGTTCTTGCGAAATACCAGGGTTCGCGGCATCAGCTGCTTGGGCTTGCGCCGCAGCGCCGCGTTCAAAGCGCGAATTATGGTTCTCTCATCGCGGCCCTGGGCGCGCAGGTACTGCGCCTGCTCCAGACACTCCGTTCCCCGATCGGGCGCGCTGCCCAGGCGCCCGGCCAGACGCTCCAGGGTTGTCAGGGGCATGGCATAGGGCGAGCCAATCGCCTGAATCAGCTCGGCTGGCAGACTGGTCAGACTCAATTGGCGGGTGACCTTGCGCCGATCAAGGGCCAGCGCCTGGCACAGGCGGGTGACGCCGGCGAAATGCCCCTCAGCCACCAAGCGCTGGTAGTGCAGACCTTTTTCATAATCGCTGAGGTCTTCGCGTTCAGCGTTCTCGGCCTCCATGGCCTGCAGGGCCTGGGCGTCGCTGATATCGACAATTTCCACCCGAAGGAACTTCAAGCCGGCGAGCCGGGCGGCTGCCAGCCGGCGCCGGCCATAGATCAACTCCACCGTGTGCCCATCGGGCGCATAACGACCCAGCGCGGGCTGCTGCTGCCCGACGCTCTGCAGCTGCCGAGCCAGTCCCGCAACACGTTCATCCGTCAAGAACTCGTTTCGCCGGTTGTGCAGGCTCCAGACCCGCACCTGATCGAGCTCGATTTCGCGGACCGGGCCGGGATCGGGCCGGGGTGAGGAAGATCGGGGTGCTAATTTGAGTTGGCTCATGTCCGGCGCGGGTCCAATGTTTGGTCCCCTAGACTGCCACTGCCACACGATCTTGAACACCGCCAGCTAGCCATTGGCTCGAGCCCTCGCTAGTATCGCCGGACGAGTCCGGGAGGAGTACAGGGTGACGGAATCCAAAGACGCCGATCCGCAGGAAACCCAGGAGTGGCTGGAGGCCCTGGAAGCCGTCATTGCTCGCGATGGGCCGGCGCGGGCGCATGAACTGCTGGAATGCTTGATTGATGCCGCGAGGCGATCGGGCGCCTATATTCCGTTTTCCCCGAACACGGCCTATGTGAACACCATTCCCCCGCAGGGCGAAACCCGTTCACCCGGTGATCACGCCCTGGAGTGGAAAATCCGCTCATTGATTCGCTGGAACGCGATGGCCATGGTCATCCAGGCCAACCGCGCGCATGACGGCATAGGCGGCCACATTGCCAGTTTTGGCTCGGCCGCCACCCTCTACGATGTTGGTTTCAATCATTTCTTTCACGGCCCGGAACACGAACCAGGCCCGGATCTCGTCTATATCCAGGGGCACTGTGCGCCGGGCGTGTATGCCCGTGCTTACCTGGAAGGCCGGCTAAACGAGGATCAGCTCCGAAAATTTCGTATGGAAGTGGCCGGTGGCGGACTTTCCTCCTATCCGCATCCCTGGTTGATGCCCGATTTCTGGCAGTTTGCGACGGTGTCCATGGGCCTCGGCCCGATCATGGCCATCTACCAGGCCCGCCTGATGAAGTATCTGCACAATCGGGGTCTGACCGATATGGGAGATCGCAAGGTGTGGTGCTTCTGCGGCGACGGGGAGATGGACGAACCCGAGAGTCTGGGTGCTATCGATATTGCAGCCCGCGAGAAGCTCGACAACCTGATTTTTGTGGTCAATTGCAATTTGCAGCGCCTGGATGGTCCGGTGCGCGGGGCAGGCAAAATCATTCAGGAGCTGGAAGGCTCCTTCCGTGGCGCGGGCTGGAATGTCATCAAGGTGATCTGGGGCGCGCAATGGGACGCGCTGCTGGCCCAGGACTCCAGTGGAAAACTGCGCCAATTGATGGGTGAGACCGTTGATGGAGACTATCAGGCTTTCAAGGCCAAGGGTGGTGCCTACACCCGGGAGCATTTCTTCGGCAAATATCCGGAAACCGCACGCCTGGTCGAGTCCCTGTCAAATGAGGATATCGCCCGGCTAAACCGCGGTGGTCATGATCCGCACAAGCTCTATGCGGCCTACCACCGGGCGACCACGGCAGCGGACGGTCGACCGACTGTTGTGCTGGCAAAAACCGTCAAAGGCTACGGCATGGGTGAGGCCGGCGAAGGCCAAAACATTACCCATCAACAGAAGAAAATGGGCGAGAAGGCGCTGCGTGAATTTCGCGACCGTTTTCAGTTGCCGATCTCCGACGAGCAAATCAAGGAGACGCCCTTCTTCAAGCCGCCAGACGATTCCGCGGAAATCCAGTACCTCAAACAACAACGCAAGAAGCTTGGAGGGTATCTGCCAAGCCGCCGTCCCACCAGCGAGCCATTGGATATCCCCCCGCTCGAAAGTTTTAAGGCCTTGCTGGATGGCTCGGGAGAGCGTGAAATTTCGACCACCATGGCCTTCGTGCGTCTTCTGCAGGCTTTGTGTCGCGACAAAAATATTGGCCACCGGATTGTGCCGATCGTGCCGGATGAGGCACGCACCTTCGGTATGGAAGGGATGTTCCGCGCTCTGGGCATCTATTCAATCGTCGGTCAGAAGTACGAGCCGGAGGATTCCGATCAATTGGCTTTTTATCGGGAGGACGTGAAAGGCCAGGTGCTGGAAGAGGGCATCACCGAAGCCGGTGCCATGTCCTCCTGGGTGGCGGCAGCCACGGCCTACTCCAACCACGGCACGCCGCTAATACCGTTCTACATCTTCTATTCCATGTTCGGCTTCCAGCGCATTGGCGATCTGGCCTGGGCTGCCGGCGACATGCGGGCCCGT
>JBFIIN010000032.1:0-14987 GCA_041601225.1 Oceanococcus sp. | reverse complement strand
GGGCTTTACGCGGCCATGATCGCGCGCACCGGCCTGGACCCCGAGCAGGTCGATGATGTGCTGCTGGGTTGCGTCACCCAGCACGGTGATCAGGCTGCGAACATTGCCAAGACTTCGCTGCTGTACGCCGGCTGGCCCGACCAGGTCCCCGGCATGACGGTAAATCGCTTCTGCTCTTCGGGGCTGGATGCGGTGAATTTTGCGTCGCTCAAAGTGCAGACAGGGCAGGCTTCGGCCTGCCTGGCGGGCGGCGTTGAATCGATGTCCAGTCAACCCATGCTGGCCGATGGCGCCACGGTATTCACGGAGCCGGCGCACGCCGCGCGTTGTCGCATGCTGATGATGGGCAGTGGCGCCGATCTGGTCGCCACCCGTTACGGCATCACGCGTGAGCAGGTAGACACCGTTGCCCTGCACAGCCAACAGCGCGCTGCCGCGGCACGCGAAAGCGGTCGGTTCCACTCCATCATTCCGGTCAGCGACCCGCGCCGCGGGACAAGCCTGGCGGTTGATGAATGCATACGCCCGCAAACCAGTCTCGACGGCCTCGCGCAATTGGAGCCAGCCTTCGCCACGCTGGGCGCGCAGGGGATCGATGCGCTACAGCTGCAGGAGGATCCAGCTCTGAGCGGGATTCAGCATGTACACACGGCCGGCAATTCACCGGCCCTGGCCGATGGTGCGGCGCTGGTGCTGGTCGGAGGCGAGGCCCTGGGGCGTGAGCTGGGCCGGGCGCCGCGCGGGCGCATCGTGGCGGCTTCCTGCATTTGCGGCGACCCCCTGGAGGTAGTGTCCGGTTGCGCTGCGGCCAGTGCCAAACTGCTCAACGAACAGCGCCTGAGGTCGACAGACATCGACCTGTTCGAACTGCACGAGGCGTTTGCTGCCATCGCGCTCAAATGTCAGCGAGATTTGCAGATCGACGCCGAGCGGCTGAATGTCAATGGCGGCGTGATCGCGCTGGGGCATCCGCTGGGCGCCACCGGCGCCATGATGCTGGGCATGCTGCTCGATGAAATGGAGCGCTGCGATATGCGGCGCGGTGTGGTCGCTGCCAGCGGTGCGGCCGGAATCGGGACGGCGCTGCTGATTGAGCGTCACTGATCAAAAATCCCGGGGGTTGATGCCTGCACGCCATTCAGGCCGGCCGCCCGCCGGTCTGGCTGTGTCATGACGGGCTCACTGCGGGCTTGTGCCGCCGCCAGAGTTGCCAGGTCTTGGTCCGCTGCGCACCCCCGCGGTCTGAGCACTGGACAGGCCGTGCCGGGCAGGCGCCTGAGCGCGTTAGGCGGCGGCCCGCAAACGTCGCGTTTGCCGCATGCCCGCTGCGGTTTCCACCAGGCTTAGCAGAAAGACTTTCAGACCGGATTCGCGGGGCCTGGGGTCTTGACCGCGCGCGATGCGACGCAGCTGACGGCTGTACCAGGTGACTTCCATGATGGCCATGCGATCTACCATGCCGATGCCGGTTTTTATGGGGCGTACGGATTGGCTGGGATTCTCGCCGCCGAGCAGGCGCCGTGAGACTTCGGGCTCAATGGCCAGCAGGCGAGCGATGCCGCACAGGTCCAGGGAACCGGAGGCCAGGGCGGCGTTCATGCCTGCGGCGCTGCGAAAGCCGCCGGTCACCATCAGGGGCGTGGCTGGAATGCGCGCACGCACTTTGTCGGCAAAGTCCAAAAAATAAGCTTCACGCGCCCGAGTCGAATCGCGGACCCCGGTCATGGCGGGGGCTTCGTAGGTACCTCCGGAGATTTCAATCAGGTCGATGCCGGCCTCGGCCAGGGCCTGCATGACCGCCAGGGATTCCTCTTCGCTGAAGCCGCCGCGTTGAAAGTCGGCGGAATTCAGCTTGATTCCGATCGGAAAATCGGGGGCAGTCGCCGTGCGCATCGCCTGCAATATGCGCAACACAAAGCGGCGCCGATTTTCGGCGCTGCCACCCCATTCATCATTACGCTGGTTGGTATGGGGCGACAGGAATTGACTCACCAGATAACCATGCGCGCCGTGGATTTGTACGCCTGTGAAGCCGGCTGTACGGCAGACGCTGGCGGCACGCGCGAAGCGGGCGATGATGTCCTCGATTTCCTCCGGAGCGAGTGCCCTCGGGGTGTCGAAGTACGCCTGCATGGATTGTTTGAAACCCACCGCTGAGGGTGCGACGGTTTCGGCGTTCAAACCTTTCGGACATTGACGCCCCGGGTGGTTGAGCTGCGCCCAGATCTGCGCGCCCTTGGCTTTGCCGGCCCTGGCCCAGGCTTGCAGAACGTCCATATCGCGGTCGTCTTCAATAACCACATTGCCAGGCTCGCCCAATGCGCGCCGATCCACCATGATGTTCCCGGTCACCAGCAGGCCCGTGCCGCCGGCGCCCCAGCGCTGATACAGGCGCACCAGCTCCTGGGTGGCGCGATTGTCCATGGTGCCCAGGGCTTCGCTCATGGCCGATTTGGCGATGCGGTTTTTGAGGATACTGCCGTTGGGCAGGGTGAAAGGAGTGTTCAGCGTTGCTGGGCTCATGAATTTTCCAAGACAAGAAAGGGGGGCTGCATGATTGCGGCCGCTTGTTGACTTTAAGACCATACGGTCCCAAAGTGCAAGGATGGTAATTGGCAGACCCTTGAGTTTCGATCGCGAGCAGGCCCTGGATCGGGTCACTGAGGTATTCCGTGAGCGCGGCTATGAAGCGACCTCATTGCAGAACCTGCTTGCCGCCACGGGACTGTCCAAAAGCAGTCTCTACCAGCAGTTTGGCCACAAACAGGCGCTGTTCGAGCAGTGTCTGGAAAGTTATGCGAATGGGGTGCGCGCCGATATGCGCCGCGCGCTGGTACGCACCAAGGATTTGCGCACATTCGTTGCTGCCGTGCTGGAGCAGATCGTCGATGAACCGCGACCACCCAGTGGCTGCCTGGTTTTCAATACGGCGATTGAGTTTGGACAGTTGGACCCGCGTATTGCCAATCAGGTCAAGCAGGTCTTCGAAAGCTTTCAGGCCATCTTCATCGAGGCCATCGAACGAGATCGGTCAGCAGGCCGCTTGCCGGCCGGGCCACCGGCGCAGGACCTGGCCAATTATTTGATGGCCGCGATGGGCGGCCTGCGCACGCTGGTCAAAGGCGGCATGGAGCGCGCGCAGTTGCGTCGCAGTTGTGAACTGATACTCAAAACGCTGGGATAAGAGCTTATGAGCGAGCGAATGCTGCAAATTTCCGAGGACTTCTGGAACATCCGTGGCAGTTTCAAGATTGGCGGCATCCTCGACATCGGCACGCATGCCTCGCTGGTCAGGCGTGCGAACGGACAATTTGTGTTGCTCGATGCCTATACGCTGGAGGGCCCGGTCAAGGAGCAGGTCGATGCGCTGACCAGCAATGGCGCGGAAATTGAGGCCATCATCAATCTGCATCCCTTCCATACCGTCCACGTCGCGGCAGCGCATAGCCAATATCCGCAGGCCAAGCTGTACGGGACCCGGCGGCATGTCGCCAAATTTCCCGACCTGCCCTGGCAGGCCGAGCTCACCGAAAGCCCGGAATTTGCTGAGCTCTACGTCGATGACTTCGAATTCTCGGTCCCGGCTGGCGTCGATTTCATTTCCAAGAACGAGCATCTGCACTTTTCCTCGGTCCTGGCGTATCACCGCGCGTCCAAGACCATCCACTGCGACGACACCCTCATGTATCTGCGCCTGCCCGGCCCGTTCGGCAAGCTCGCCAGGCCCAAGCTCAGCTTTCACATGACCCTGGCAAAAACCCTGGAAAGGCGAGCCGGCGCGGCGCAGGATTTTCGTGCCTGGGCCGAGCAATTGGCCGCGCAATGGGGTGCGGCCGAGAATCTCTGCGCGGCTCATTCCGCCGCCCTGCTGGGTCGGGATGTTGCGGCCCCAACCGTGGCCAGCCAGATCCTGGCCGCCTTGCGCAAAGTGGACGGCAGCCTGCGCAAGCACGCGCGGAAATTCGCTTAGTTTTTCCTGTTCGCGACCACGGTCGTATTCCGTGGATAGTCAGCAACAGCCGAATCGCAGCGACGGCGTCCCGGGCGTCGAAGAACTGGGTGAACTGGTGCGCGTGATTCTTGATCCAGCGCACCCGGCAGTAAGTCTCCGACCCGAAGTTCTCGCCCTCGCGGAGTTGCTGAGCCGAACTTCCGGCTTCGCTGCTGATGGAGGGGCTGATATTTCAGCGGGAGAAACCCGCGGGGTCCAGGGGCTTGCGATTTCACCCACGATGGCGGCGATGTGCGCTCAGGATTTTGCGCGCACGGTGGTCTTCATGCGCGGCGTACATGACGCCATTGCCCAGGCGCGGTCAGACAAGGCCCAGCAGCCTGTCCATGTCCTGTATGCGGGTTGTGGGCCATTGGGCATTCTGTGCCTGCCGCTCATGGCGATATTGACTGAGCGCGAGGCGGTTTTCAGCTTGCTGGACATACACGCCGAATCAGTAGAGGCGGTACGCCGCACCGTGGTGGCTCTTGGCTTCGAGTCCCGGGCGCGCGCCATGGCGCAGGCTGACGCCCTGGGTTTCCAGCCAGATCCCGCCTGCAAAGCGGACGTCATCGTCCTGGAAGTCATGAACCGCTGCCTGGAGAAGGAGCCGCAGGTCGCGCTCACCCGGCATCTGGTCAGCGGGTCCCCGGAAGCCCTATTGGTGCCCGCCGAGATACGCATCGAGGCCGCATTGATGGCCGCTCCCAGCGCCACAAATGCACCGCGTCCGGCACCTGTAGGACTGGGCACGGTGTTTGAACTCACGGCGGAGAAAGTCGGCCATTGGGCGGGCCTTGCTGAAACCCTGCCCGCCGCCAGCGTGCGCTTTCCCGATCGTTTTCCTGACGGCTTGCAGCCCATGTTGCGCACGGTGATTCGCACGCATGGGGAGCATAGGCTTGCCGATTACGACTCGGGGCTGACCCTGCCACGGGCCTTTCCGGGGTTCGCCGGGGCGCTTGCTGGCGCAACGGTAAAGATGAGTTACCACTGCGGTGAGCGGCCCGGCCTTGTCGCGGAGCCGGTGGACGCCGCCTAAGCCGTGGGGGCGGCCAGGGCGATGAGCAGCAGGACCAGGAGCAGCACGCCAGCGCCAAGAAAAATCAGGATCGCGCAGCTACCTGGGATGCCCAGCAACAGCCACCACATGGCGCTGCCGGAATCGATGGCGTACACCTTACAAATCAGCTGGCCGACCGGTGTCCAGCCTATACAGAGGTAGCTGAATTTCTCGAACATGGGAACCTGCGCGGCTACTCGACGGTGCAGTGTAGCGCGGGATGTCCGGCACCCTGGCAGTTGGGAGCGAAACCGTGCCGGTCGCAGCCCCAGGCGACAGCGGCCGGACCTGCCGGTCCCCGCGGCGCCGGACACCCAACGGATAAACCATCTATTTCGGCCCGGTGTCGTAGTACAGTGATGGCACTGCAACCGGGGTGTGTCGAAAAGGCGAGCTTGGTGAAAGATTTCGGCGCTTGGAAATCCGGGTATTTCTTTGATTATCGTCGATGGTGGACATGTGACCGCTGAGTCCGCGTCGCTGGCACCAATCTGGCCTGATAGCAGCGCGTTCCTGAGTTATTTTCCGGACAGTTTCGAAGCCGCCAGGTCAGCCTGGCTCGGGCTCGCGGAACGGGCGGGCCGGCAGGCAACATCCCGCACCTTTGACCATCCAATGACCGGGCCCGGCAATGAGATGCTGGCGACCGATAGCCTGTGGCTGGGGGCAGTCGACGCGCCACGGGTTGTGGTGCTGATATCGGGCACCCACGGCGTTGAAGGCTATGCCGGCAGTGGCGTTCAAGCCTACTTGCTGGATGGAATTTGTCGCGCTCAGATCGACATCCCCGCCGATTGCGCGGTACTTTTTGTGCATGCCTTGACCCCCTGGGGCATGGCCTGGTGCCGACGCTGTGACGAACAGGGCATAGACCTCAACCGGCATTTTGTGGATCTCGAGAATCCGCCCCAGAACAGCGACTTCGCCAAGGTGTAGGCCTGCCTGGCTCATGACGATGCGCGGCTTCGCGCCCAGGCCCTGGCGGCCCTGGCGCGGGAACTGGGTCGGACGGCCTACGAGCTTGCGGTCAGTGGCGGTCAGTATGTCGATCCGCGGGCGCCGTTTTACGGCGGCACAAAGCCGAATCACGGCCGCTGCGTGATTGAAAGCCTGATCGCCGACCATCAGCTTTTCCAGCGCGAGCTTTGCGTGCTTGACCTGCACACCGGACTGGGTCCCTGGGGCTATGGAGAACTGATCTGCGATCACCCCCCCGAGTCGGCCGGCACCCGCGCCGCGCGGCGCCGCTTTGGCGACGCGATTACCGAGCCCGCGCTGGGCACCTCGTCCTCGGTCCCAAAACACGGCTTGCTGGACTATGCCTGGCACTCCGGGATGAATGACCAGAGCTGCTTTCTGACCCTGGAATTCGGCACCTACAGCACACAGGCGCTGTTTGAGACAGTCATCGCCGATCATCACCATTGGGCGCATCAGCGACCTGTGGGCGGCACGGACGCGGCCTGGCAGGCGGCGCGCCGGAGCATGCTGGATCATTTCTATCCGGCGGACCCGGACTGGCGCCAGAGCATTGCCTTGCGCAGCCTGCAGGTCCTGCGGCGCGCGCTGGCCGCGCCATGAGTGCGCCCGCCAAGCCGGAAATCCGCAGCGCGGTCAGCGCCGACCTGGAAGCGCTGTGGCAGCTGGAGAAGGCCAGTTTTGTCAGTGATCGCCTGAGTCGGCGCCGCCTCCGCCATTGGATCGCGGCGAGCAACCGGGTGTTTCTGGTGGCTCACCGGCAGGGTGAACTGCTGGGCTACGGTCTGGTGCTGTTGCATCGGGGCACCCGCCTGGCGCGGCTGTACTCAATCGCGGTCGCGCAAAGTGCGCGCGGTCAGGGCCTGGGCCGCCTGCTGGTCGGCGAACTGGAGGCCGCGGCATCGGAGCGGGGCAGGTTGTACATGCGGCTGGAAGTCGCCGAGCACAACCGGGCAGCGATCGAGCTGTATCATGCGCTGGGTTACATCACCTTTGGCCGCTACGACGACTACTACGAAGATCACCAGCCGGCCTTGCGCATGCAAAAGCGGATTCGCTATGTGCCGGAGAATCTCAATCACCTGGAAGTGCCCTGGTATCAGCAAACCACGGAGTTCACCTGCGGCCCTGCCGCCGCGATGATGGCCATGGGCGCCTTGCGCCCGGCCATGCGCCTGAACCGGGAGCTGGAGCTGGACATCTGGCGCCAGGCCACGACGATCTACATGACCTCAGGTCATGGCGGCTGTCACCCGGTGGGCCTGGCCCTGGCCGCCAAAGGGCAGGGCTTCGAGGCGGCGGTGTATCTGAACCGCAGCGAACCGCTGTTTGTCGATGGCGTGCGCGGCCCGCAGAAGAAGGCGGTGGTCGAACTGGTTCACCACCAATTCCTGCAACAGGCGGCCCAGGCCGGTGTGACCATTCACTATCGGCCTGTGTCCCAGCAGCAGATTACCCAATGGGTCAACCACGGCAAGCTGATTCTTGCGCTGATCAGTACCTATCGCATGGACCGGCGCAAGGCGCCGCACTGGGTCACGATTGTCGCTGCGGATGAAGAGTGCATATACGTCAATGATCCCGACCCCACGGAAGACGAACAAAATGCGATGGATTGTCAGTATCTGCCGATCGCGCGCAAGGATTTTGACCGTATGGCGCAGTTCGGCAGAAATCGCCTGACCGCATTTGTGGCGATCTCGTGAGCGCCAGTCAGGGGTTGGGCCAGGGCGCTGCGTGAAAGGCCCGCGCTGCGCTCAGCCGGAGTCAGGAGCCTGCACGCAGGCTGCCCCGGAAATCGTCAATGCACAGTTCGTCTTCGATATGCAGGCCATTGAGCACATTCATCATGGCCAGGCTGCCGGCCAGCGTGTGAATGTGCCGGAACCAGCCGGGCAGCAGGCTGGGTTCGTCGAGCAAACCGGCGCATTCGGCGCTTGAGAGGGCGAAGACATCGGACAGATGGACCCGGCCACTGAACAGCACGCGCGCCAGCTCCATGCGTTCATGGCGCAGGCACCAGACAAAGAACGCCACAATGCTGAGCCAGCCTTCGGCGTAGACCGCATCCTTGGTGAATGGGTACCGTCCCCGCGGATCGCCGCCGCGAAAGATGCGTACCGCGGAGTTGTAGCTTTCCTCCTCGGTCTGACCCTGCTCCAGGAAGAACCGGAACAGGTCGATAAAATCGCCGCCTTCCAGGGCCAGTTCGATCGCCAGTATGCGCAGCGAAATCCGTTTCATCCGCGCCAGATCCATGTTGCCGGTGATGGTTTCGGCAAAGGTCGCCAGGCCCTCCTGGGTGGCCGTGGTGCGGGGCGCGCCCAGACCCAGTGATGGCAGTACCGGCTGGCGGCGGCCATTGATGGCGGTCAGCGAGTGGATCAGCACTTCGTGTTGCAGCAATTGTTCCGCGTCGTAGAACGAAAACTGCGCGTCCGCGTGCAGACGGACCCGGGAGCCGCCCGCCGCCGCCTTGGAACTGAGCTCATTGCTGATCACAACCGGTATGGCCGCGCCGCCAAAGCTATCCTGCATGCCGGCGTCCAGGTGCCTTTTCACATCTTCGGCGCTCAGGCTGTTCAATTCCGCCGGAATCTCGAAATTGCCGTGGAAATTGTCGGCCTGCTCGATGAAATACCTGGCCACCGCGAGCGAATCGCGCCCGACCCAGCGGATCCGGCCCACGGGACTGCCGTAGATCTTCTTGGAGAGTTCCGTAAAGGCGGGTGTGCCCTGTGCGGCGAGCAGGTCGATGGCATCGACATAGGAGCCGGCCGTTTCGGCCACGACCGAGAAGGCCGGATGATCGACGGCGCTGGCCTGGCTGGTGAGCGACTTCAGTGCGGTGCGCGCCTCGGCATAATCCGGAAATCTGTGCGCGACCGCGGGCACGCAGGCCTGGCCCCGCTGCCATGCCTGCAGGAACTGCTGCCGTTGGTCTGCC
Organism: Oceanococcus sp.; assembly: GCA_041601225.1. GTDB lineage: Bacteria > Pseudomonadota > Gammaproteobacteria > Nevskiales > Oceanococcaceae > JBFIIN01. The sequence goes on along the minus strand of JBFIIN010000032.1, from coordinate 6,008 downwards.
GGCCAGGTGAGCTGGCCCAGAATATGGATGCCGCGCGCGGCCCGACTCAGCTGCTGACTCAAGCTTTGCAGCAGGTCGCGCTCGCGCGGGGGCAGCGGCACACTCAGGTTGGGCATCGGCAGCTCTGGCCAGGGATCAATCGATTCCATGATAACGCCGGATGGGCCTGGCTGAGTCGCCCGGCGCCTTGCTTCTGACGGCGCTCATCGATTCGCTGACTTCCGGCGGCCGGGCATACGTCGCGAGAGCGGGGAACGGCATTCGGCTACACTGGCGCCCCTGTTCCGCCTGGCGCCCATGTATGCACGATACCCCCCATCATCTTTCGCTGCGCCACCTCGAGCGGAATGATTATCCGGACGTTAAAGCCATGATGGACCGGGTCTATTCGGCCCTGGGTGGGGCCTGGCCGGAGCGCAAATATCGCAGCCAGATCAGTACTTTTCCGGAGGGGCAAATCGCGATTGAGGATCATGGCAAGGTGGTGGCTTGCGCCTTTGCGGTTATCGTCGATTACGACAAATTCGGCGACAAGCACACCTACGACGAGATAACCGGGGACGCCTATTTATCCACCCATGATCCGAATGGCGATGTGCTCTACGGCGTGGATGTCTTTGTCGATCCGGATTATCAAGGTTTGCGGCTGGGACGGCGCTTGTACGAGGCACGTAAAGACTTGTGCCGCAATCTCAATTTGCGCGCCATCGTGGCCGGCGGACGCATACCCAACTATGGCGCGCACGCCGACAAGATGACGCCCAAGGAATATGTGGAGCGGGTCAAATCCAAGGATTTGTATGACCCCACGCTGACCTTTCAGATTTCCAACGGTTTTGAGGTGACGCAGATCCTCAAGGCCTATTTGCCAGAGGACAAGGCCTCGCACGGCTATGCGACCTTGCTGCAATGGCACAACATTGAATATGACGCCGAGCAGGCGCCCTTGATCGGACGGCCAAAGACCAGTGCACGGGTGGGCTGCGTGCAGTGGCAGATGCGCTATTTCCAGGATGTCGCGGAAATGCTGCAGCAGGTGGAGTACTTCATCGATGCGCTGTCCGACTACAAATGCGACGTGGCCCTGTTTCCGGAGTTTTTCAATGCGCCGCTCATGGGCCTGGCGAATGCCAAGGAGCCGGTGGACGCGGTCTGGCACCTGGCGGGATACAGCACCGAGATCATTGCAGAAATATCCAAGCTTGCGGTGTCCTACAACATCAATGTCATCGCCGGATCAGTCCCGGTTATTGAAGACGATGAGTTGTACAACGTGTCCTATCTGTGTCGCCGCGATGGCACGGTGGATTCGCAATACAAGCTGCATCCCACGCCCCACGAAAAGCGGGACTGGATCATGCAGGGCGGGGACGCCTTGCGCTGTTTCGATACCGACTTCGGGCGGATTGGCGTGCTGATCTGTTATGACGTGGAGTTTCCCGAACTCGCGCGGCTGCTGTCCGAGCGCGAAATGCAGATCCTGTTCGTGCCGTTCTGGACCGATACCAAGAATGGTTATCTGCGCGTGCGGCGCTGTGCCCAGGCGCGCGCCATCGAGAACGAATGCTATGTGGTGATTGCAGGGAGCGTCGGCAACCTGCCCAAGGTGGATAATGTTGATATCCAGTTCGCGCAGACGGCGGTGTTTTCACCCTCGGATTTTGCGTTTCCGCATGATGCCGTGGTCTCCGAGACCTCGCCCAATACCGAAATGACCCTGATCGCCGACCTGGATCTGGCCAAACTCAAGACCCTGCAGAACGACGGCTCGGTGCGCAATTTTCTGGATCGGCGTCGTGATCTGTACCGGGTGGAGTGGATCGGTCCTGTGGAAAAATAGGCCTGCACGCACGCCCGTCATCAGCCCTGAGGATCAGCGCGGCGGCGCGCTGGCCTGTTCCACCCAGATGATCTGCTCGACGGCGAAGCCCTTGCGCCCGGCCATCTCGGCGAAGCGCTGCTTGGCTTGGTCGCTGACTTGCGGGGTGCGGGACAACATCCACAGGTAATCGTGGTTGAAGCCGGCGATATAGGCGGTCTGGTAATCGTCGCTCAGATCGAAGATGACGTAGGACGAGTAGAACGGCCCGAAGAACGACACCTTGAGATGGCCCAGGCTTCGATCGCCGACAAAATAGGCTTTGCCCGTGACCTGCTTCCATTTCGACTTGGCAGCCTGATAGCCCCGATTGGTGACCTCGATGCCGCCATCCTCGCGCTGGGCGTAGTTGGCCGTGACCTGCTCCAGTCCGCGTTCGAAGGAATGATCCAGGCGGGCAATTTCGTACCAGCTGCCGAGATAGCGTTGCGCGTCGAAGTTCGCCACCGGCTGAACCTGGTCGGGCAAGCCGGTGCAACCGCCCAGCAGCAGGGGGAGAATCATCTGGCTCCAGCGATTTTTCATGGGGTATTTCCAGCAGGTGGGGGGCTGAGTGCCTCGCTCAAGGCCCAGAGCTTGCGGCGCGCGGTTTCGTCATCGACCTGCGGGCACATGGATTTTTCCTGGCAGTTCTCAAAGTACTTGCCGGAAATCCCGGCGACTTCCGCGGCGCTGGCCAGCCAGATATGCGTGCGCGCGCCTTTTGCCGCGGTACTGAAACCTAACAGACTCCCCAGCCCGAAGACCAGGCCGGCCACCAGTTTGAACACGCCTTGCATTTCGCGGTGGATGCCGGTGTTGACGAAGAATCCGGGCGAAACCGCATTGACCGTGACGCCGCTGTCACCCAGGCGCTCAGCCAGTTCACGCATGGTGTAAAGCATGGCCAGCTTGGCGCGTGAATAGGCCATGAAGGCAGCTGCGTGATTGACCGCGCGGCCCTTCCAGATCGCTTCGTTGTTGAGGTCTTCGAAGTCCAGGCCCTTGCAGGCCTTATGCCCCTCCGAGGAGACAAAGATGATGCGTGCGGGGGCACTGGCTTTAAGGCGCTCCAGCAGCAACTGACTGAGCAGGAAATGCCCCAGATGGCAACTGGCGAAATGCATCTCGATGCCGGCCTCATTGAGCTGGCGGCGGGGGTAGGTGATGCCGGCGTTGTTGATCAGCACATGCAGCGCCGGATGTTGTTCCAGGACGGCCTGAGCCAGGGCGCGGACCGAGTCCATGGACGACATATTGCAGTAAATGAATTCCGCGCTGCCGGTGCCAGCCGCATTGATTTCCTGCACGCAGCGCGTGCCCTGCTCGCCTTCCCAGTCGGCGATGATCAGGTGCGCGCCCATGCCGGCCAGAGCCTGGGCGGTGATGCGACCCATGCCACGCGCGCCGCCGGTAATCAGGACGGTCCTGCCGCTCATGTCTGCCACGTTGTTTGGTCCTTTTTGGTCCAGCGCGCCGTCACCGCTGCAACGCAGTCGCGGATCGACTGAAAGTCCGCCAGGTCCGGGTCACGTTCGCGCCGTATTGCTGCCTGAGCGCGCCGAGCCGGATCGCGACTGGTGATGATGAGCTCGTGCCCTTGCTGGGCCAGCTGCCCGGCGCTGGCCCGGCCCAGGCCACTGTTGCCGCCGGTGATCAGGATTGTGCGTGGCTGGTTTGCGGCTGGGGGCGAATTCATGGTGGCACCTGCGGGCCGAGGTAGGCCCAGGCGCGCCGGCCGCGGTCCTGCGTGAGATGAGCATCGATCTCGGCCTGGTGTTTGAGGGTGAGTCCGATCGGATCCAGACCCTCGAGCAACATGGCCCGCTGACCGGGGGCCAATTCGAACCGGTGCTCGTCGCCGTGGGCGCCCAGCAGCGTGTTGCGGGGCAGATCAATTTCGAGCTGGAGATTCTGTGGGTCTACCGCCACCTCGGCGGCCAGTGCGGCAATGGTTGCCTCGTCAAGCACCAGCGGCAGCAGGCCATTGCGGATGCAGTTGCCGTGGAAAATCGCCCCGAAACTGGGTGCGACGATGCAGCGAATGCCGTATTCAGCCAGCGCCCAGACCGCATGTTCCCGCGACGAACCGCAGCCGAAATTGGCGCCGGCCAGCAGGATGCTGGCGCCGGCATAGGCGACCTGGTTCAGCACGAACTCGGGATTGGGCTCGCGGCCGTCCTGCGCCAGATAGCGCCAGCCGGCAAACAAGCCGCCGGCCAGGCCGCGCTTGGATACGGTCTTCATTTCCCGCGACGGAATGATGGCGTCGGTATCCACATTGCTGCGCAACAGCGGCGCGGCGACTCCGCGATGACGTACAAAGGCCTGCATGGCTATGCGTTCAAGTCCCGGGCTTCAGCGATGCGGCCCAGCACCGCTGAGGCTGCGACCGTAGTCGGGCTGGCCAGATGGGTACGGGTTTCCGGGCCTTGGCGGGATTCGAAATTGCGGTTGGTGGAGGAGATCACCCGCTGGCGATAGCCCATGGCTTCGCCGCCGGCGTAGAAACACATGGAGCAGCCCGATTCACGCCATTCGAAGCCGGCTGCAAGAAAAACCTGATCCAGACCTTCGGCCTCGGCTGCACGTTTGACCGTGGACGAGCCGGGTACGCAAATGGCCTTCACCCCGTCTGCGACTTTGTGCCCGCGCAGGACTTCAGCCGCAGCCCGCAGGTCGGAGAGTCGGCTGTTGGTACAGGAGCCAATAAAGGCCGCGTCGATAGCAAGGTCACGCAGGGCCTGACCCGGCTGCAAGTCCATGTAGCTCAGCGCCCGCTGCATGGCCTGACGACTGTGCTCATCCACCGCGTCCGCCGGATCCGGAACCTGCCCGGCTACGGTGGTCGCATGCTGCGGGCTGGTGCCCCAGGTCACGGCGGCGGAGAGCTGGCTGCAATCGATCACCAATTCTTCGGCGAACTGTGCATCCGCATCGCTATGCAATTCCTGCCAAGCGCTAAGGGCTGCATCCCAAAGTTCGCCCTGCGGGGCATAGGGCCGGCCCCGCACATAGTCCCGGGTTTTCCGGTCGGGCGCGATCAGGCCGGTGAAGGCCGAGAACTCCACCGCCATATTGCACAGCGTCAGCCGCGCTTCGACGTCCAGCGCTTCAATAACCGGGCCGGCGAATTCCACGGCGTAGCCGGCGCCGCCGCCTGCGCCGTAGCGCCCGATCAGGTGCAGGATCAGGTCTTTGGCCGTTACACCCGGCGGCAGTGTTCCAGCAAAGCGCACGCGCATGTTTTTGGGTTTGTTGACGCGCAAGGTCTGGGTCGCCAGGGCGTGCTCGGCGTCGCTGGAGTCTATGCCCCAGGCCAAGGCGCCCAGCCCGCCGAGGGTGCAGCTATGCGAGTCCGGGCAGACCAGGGTCAGGCCGGGCAGGGCGATGCCCTGTTCGGGGCTCACCACATGGACGATGCCCTGACGTGGATCGTCCAGATCAAACAGCTGGATACCCGCGGCTTTGGTGGCCGCCCGGGTGGCGCGGATGAAGTCGCCGCCGCTGGGCATGCGGGTGTCATCGTTGCGACCTGGGGTGGTGTCGACGATGTGGTCCATGGTGCAAAACACGGCGGCGGCATTGCGTACCGGCCGGCCCGCCTCGGCCAGGCTTTCCAGGGCCACGGCCCCGGTGCGCTCGTGCAGGAAGATTCGGTCAATCAGGATCAGGCTGCTGCCGTCCTCCAGATCCGTGACGCAATGGGCGTCCCAGATCTTGTCGAACAGGGTTTGGCCGCTCACTGCTGGGCCGCAAAGGCATCGAGGATGTCGCCAGCCGGGGCACTCCACACCTGTGGCTGCGCCATGATGTATTCCAGCGCCTGTTCGAGATACTTGATGCGATGCGGCTGGCCGATCACCCAGGGGTGCAGATTCAGGGCCAGGATGCGGCCACCGGAGCTTTCCGCTTCAGCCAGCAGCAAATCGCAGGCATCGCAAACTTGCTCGGCCCAGGAGGCGGCCGGATGCAGGTTGTCCATCAGCACGAAGCGGTCTTCCAGCTCGGTGGACAGCGGCATGGCCCACAGCGGTCCGTTGTCGGTGCGAAAGGCATAGGGCATGTCGTCGTTCACCCAGTCGCAGAAGTAATCTATGCCCGCGGCCTTGACCAGTTCCGGGGTGAGCGCGCTTTCCAGTTTGCCGGG
>JBFIIN010000031.1:0-15025 GCA_041601225.1 Oceanococcus sp. | reverse complement strand
TGCGCTGGGCCAGGCCCTCGACAATCGCGGTCTTGCCCACGCCCGGTTCGCCGATCAGGGTAGGGTTGTTTTTGGTGCGACGGGACAGGACCTGAATCACGCGGCGAATTTCGTCGTCGCGACCGATCACCGGGTCAAGCTTTCCCTGCTCGGCGCGGGCCGTCAGATCAATGGTGTATTTGTCCAGGGCCTGGCGCTGGTCCTCGGCGTTGGGATCATCCACCTTGCTGCCGCCGCGAATCTGCTCGATCGCCTGCTCGATGGCCGCGGCGGGCGCTCCCGCGGACTGCAGCAGCTTGCTCAGCGGGCCGCCGGATTTGGCGGCGGCCAGAATGAACAGCTCGCTGGAGATGTACTGGTCCTTGCGGTCCTGCGCGAGTTTGTCCGTAAGGTTCAGCAGCTTGCCGAGTTCGCCGCCGATGTTGACCTCGCCGGTGGGTTGACCGATTCGCGCCAGCTGATCCAGGGCGTCGTCGAGCTTGCTGCGCAGCTGATTGAGGTTGGCGCCGACCTGGGACAGCAGGGGTCGGGCGGTGCCGCCTTCCTGATTCAGCAAGGCGAGCATGAGGTGTGGGGGCTCAACTGCCGCGTGATCGCGGCCTACGGCCAGGCTTTGCGCATCCGCCAGGGCGAGTTGAAATTTGCTGGTAAGTCGATCCATTCGCATTGCAGGTCTCCATGCGCTTCATTGCGCATCCTGCCTGCAGAAATGGGGGCAACCAGGGCCGGCTTCAAGGCGGGCTCAGCAAAACGGGACCAAAACGTAGGGAGACAAGCCCCTGGGGCGGCGGTTGCCGCCCCCTGCGCTGGTGGCTGGACTGCCACCGAGCCGAGGTCAGGCTAGCGGATGCGTTCGGGTTGATCCAGCTCGTCAAACCAACTTTGCGCGTTCAGGATTTTCCTCATTTCCCGATCTTCGCGAAAGCGTTCGACGTCTCGCCAATCGCGCCGGCGGTGAGCCCGCACGCTGGGTCGAGGCTGAATATCCTGATCTATCGCATTCCAATCTTCGCCAGCTTCTTCCTCGAATATTTCGAAGTCATCCTCATCGTTCATGCACGGACCTCCGAGACCGTACATACGACCCAAGATCAGGCCGATGCCGGAGTATTGCAGGCTTGCAGCGCAGAAATAAAGTGCCTTTTGTCGGCTGGTTTTGCTCGTCGGACGTCTGCCCGCCGGGGTCCCTGAAGAATCACACCGGCAGTGGTTGCGGGCGCCCTTCCGGCAACCCAGGCGGGCAAGCACCCGGTGCGTCAGGATCTGTTCAATAGCCGGCCAGCTCGCCGCGCCTGCGTGCCTGGAAATAGTCGCGGGGCCAGTCCAGGTCCGCAAGAGGCGCCAGCGGGGTGAAGCGCTGCTTGCTCTTGCGCGCCGCGTGTCGGGTTTGCGAAAAGACCCAAGGGCTGCCCCAGGCGATCCGCCGGAACAGGCTCGGCTGATAGTGGCGCGTACCGATCAGAACATAGCCGCCATCCATCGCGGGCGAGCACACCACATCCGTGCGCGCCAGGGTCGCCAGGGCCTGGATCAGGTCGTGGCGCCGCAAGCCGGGGCAGTCGGTGCCCAGAATCAGGCAGGGCTGACCGGGGCGCTGTTCGGCAGCCAGGGCGATCCGCATGCGCTGTCCCAGGTCAGTGCGGGCCTGCTTCTGGAGTCTCAGGCCCTGACGTCGCAGGCGCAGAAAGGAAGGGTGAGTCAGGCGACCGTCGGTATAGATCACCACCTCGGCATCCAAGGAGCCCGCCGTCGCAACGACCTTGTGCAGCAGGCGGTTCTGGACCCGCGCGGCGCCGCGCGCACCCAGCAGAGGGATCAGGCGGGTCTTGCATAGCCCGGGTTGAGGGGCTTTGGCAAAGATAACGATGATCGGGCGCAGGGGAAGGGTCATACCGGCAAAAGTCACTCTCATCAAAGCCAGCGGGCCGTGTGTTGCGAAAATCCGGTGCGCTTGATCTGTATCAAGCCGTGGCGCCGCGCGTGACGATAGCATGCGGGTATCCGCCACGACGCAGCAGACGGCCCATTGCATGCAAACTCCATTGCTGTTCACGCAGGCTTTTCGGCTGTTCTTCCCGCTCGCGGCACTGTATGCGGCGATCGGAATTCTGGCCTGGTTGAGTGGGCTCTCGGGGCTTGTTTCGCTGCCGTTGGCACCCACCTTGTGGCATGCCCACGAAATGCTGTTCGGGTTTGCCATGGCGGTTGTCGCCGGCTTTGTTCTGACGGCCGCGGCGTCCTGGACCGGTATGCAGGTGGCAGAGCCGCGCTGGCTGCTGAGTTTGGCCATCCTGTGGATCGCCGGGCGGCTCGCCGCTTTCTGGCCGGATGGTCTCGGGGCGATCCTGTGGTTCGTGATCGACAGCCTGTTTCTACCGGGGGTGGCGTACCTCGTCAGCCGGGTCCTGCTGCGCAGTCGCAATTGGCGAAATGCGCTGTTCATTCCGCTGTTTTGGGGGTTGGCTGGCTTGAATGTGGCCTTCCACCAGCGGTCGCTGGCGGGGGAACTGCAGGTCGCCCGAGCTGGCCTGGAGTTCACGACGTATCTGCTTGGTTTTCTGATGGTTTTTATGGGCGGTCGCGTGATCCCGTTTTTCACCGGTCGCCGTTGCGGCTATATGCCGGGCCAGTGGGCCTGGCTGAACTGGTGCACTACCCTATGCGCGTTGGCCCTTGCGATCCTGGTAGCCCTGGCCCCGCGGAGCACGCTGACCACCGGCGTGGCCCTCGTTGCCGGCTTGAGCACCTGGTTGCGCCTGCTGTACTGGCAGCCCTGGCGAGCGTGGCATGAGCCCATGCTCTGGGTCTTGCACCTGGGCTATGCCTGGCTGGGTACGGCATTCCTGCTGCGGGCCGGCGTTAGCGTGGGCTGGCCGGCCAACCTGGCTGTACATGCCCTGATGGTTGGCGGACTGGGCTGCCTGGGCCTCGGCATGTTGACCCGGGTTGCGCAGGGCCATTCGGGCCGACAAATTCGGGCTGGGCCGCTGATGAGTCTGGCATTCACAGGGATGCTGCTGGCCGGCTTGCTGCGCGTCGCGGCCTACCTGCCGGGATCGCTCAGCGGCTTGCCGGGGTTGACGGTCAGCGCTCTGCTGTGGGTCGCTGCCTGGTCTTGCTATTGCCTGGTGATCGCTCCGGGTCTGGCCTGGTCTCCCCGCGCATCCGGACCGCAGCCCTAGCACCCCTTGCTCCGTTCGCTGCGCGGACCAACGCCTTTATTGAGGCCATGGAGATCGGTCCGGGAGGATCCGGCTGGCCGGGAACGAATCTGCGGCCGCGCCGAGCCCACGAAGCGCGGCGAGCCGGAAGGCGCCGCAGGTGGCCGTGTGGCAAACCCTTGGAGAGCTGGGTCGAGCAAGGACAGTTCCGCGATGTGCGGTATTGCCGTCCACGCGGCCGACCGCCCGGGACCGGATGACCAGGGTCGGTGTCTGTTCGCGGCCGATGCCGCGCGGACATGTCGGTTTGACATATGTGAAGGACTTTATTTCCGGCGCGCGCAAGATTCCTCAGGAACATGAGCCATACCCGACCGGGTAAGGAGAACGGAAGTGAACATAAGCAAATTTCCAAGATGCGCTGCCCGGCCTGCTGCCGTGATAGGTCTTGGCTTCGCGCTTGCCAGCGGACTGGTCATTGCTCAACCGGTCGAAATAACCGATGGGGTGAATACCGTGATCAGCCCGACGGGGTATCGCAGCCCGACCACCGGGGCGAAGATTGTCGAAATCTCCATGTCGCGGGCCGTCAATGTTGCCGATCTTGACCTGGCCACGGTCGAGGGACAAAGGGAGTTTCGGCAGCGCATCAGCACGGTGGCTCGCAGCCTGTGTGATGCGATCAACTTACGCCGGCCGTTGCCGGCGACGCATACGACGCGGCGGGCCTGCATCAGGAAGGCGACCGGTGAAGCCCTGGCCCGGGTTCAGTTCGAGACTGGCAATCTGTAGGTACCGTGTTGGCGGATTGAGCGGTGGTCCGGCGCTCAATGGAAAGTGGAGCCGGTCCCGCACCATCGGCAGCGGGTGCGCTCAGCGGGGCGGCGCCGGCATGGTGTCGTGCCTGCCTCGCTGCCCCTGATTGGCGTGCCAGCGGGGATTGCGGGGTGACGGCGCGACGCGGCTGAGCGACTGCCCCCCGGATTCGGCCGCGGAGGCAAGCTTGTCGGCTCCAATGGCAAGCCCGGGGATCAGCGGCACGCGTGGCAGGCGCTCGCCCAGACCCGTGCCGCGCGCCGGAAACTGTTCAGGACAGTTCGACTGGAGCGGTCGCAATGACCGCGGGACAGGGCCCGTTCAATGCGTTCGATGTTGAAGGCGACGCGGTCCAGCGCCGACAGCATATCGTGAGCCAAGCGCAGGTCGTCGGGCCGGCCGTGGAGTTCAAACCAGCCACGGATACGGGCCGCGCCGGAGCTCGCCGCAATTGGCGAGGTTCTCCAGCACCGCATCATCGGGCGCCGGAATAGCGGCGCTTTGCTGCCGGTCATTCTGAGGTTTGCACGCTGAGGGGTTTGTCGCATATCAATCCGCGCCAATTCGTGCTTGCGCTGGGTTGGCGCTTGGCCAAGATGCAACTGTTTGCGGAGTTCGAGGCTGTCGCACAGGCGCCGTGGCCTGAGCACGGCTATTGATGTGGATCAAGCGTTGATTTTCATCAAGGCGTTAAATTGCATCGGGTCTTGGTTCCACACATTCGGGGTATTGTCCGGTTCATTTGCTGCGGATGCACCAAACGCATGTCTATTCGACAAAACAGATTGACGGAATCGGTGCTGCGCGAACCGAACTGGGCGTCGCAGCATGGCTGCGAGACTTGTCAGATCGGCAAATTCTGCCTGCCTCTGGATCTCCCGAAGGACGATTGCGCCGCGCTGGACAGGCTGATGTACGTCAGCCGGGCACAAGATGCGGGGCGGCCATTGGTGCATGCTGGAGACCCGCTGCGCGCCATTTACGCGGTGCGTGCGGGCTGCTTCAAGAGCGTGAGTGTCGATCCAGACGGCAATGAGCGGGTGGTTGACTTTCATCTGCCCAGCGAGCTGATCGGACTGGATGCGATCTACGCGGGAACGCATCCGTCCGATGTGGTCGCGGTGACCGTGGGCAAAGTCTGCGTTTTTCCGTACAAGGCGCTGATAGGCCTGGCGACACGAAACCCGAAGCTGCTGAATAGCTGGCTCAGATCGTTCAGCAAGAACCTGCTCGGACAGCAGGCACAGGGAGTCGATGGCGCGGCTGATCAGCGCTTTGCGGGTTTCCTGCTGCGTTTGTCCTGGCGCCTGCCGCTGCGCGGTGAGTTGAATGATCGCTTCTTGTTGCCGATGTCGCGTATCGACCTGGCCAGCCATTTGCGGGTGGCTAACGGAACCCTGAGCCGGATGATTGGGCATTTGCAGAATGCGGGGATGATCCGGGTCGATGACCGATTGGTGGAGATTGTGGATTTCGACAGCTTGAGACGGGCAGCCGGCGCCGCGGCGGACATCTCACTTTAGAGTCGAATCTGGCGTGGCCGCTCGACAGAGTCGGTCGCTAAGGTCTGGGCATCAGCTCTGTGCCGGGTGCGTCAAACAGTTTCGTGCAGGCCACGGCGAGACCCGTGTCGCTGCGTATATCGATGCGGCGCTGACAGAGTCGGCTGGCGGGGCCGATTCATCAATTGACTGTGCGCTCACGAAAGTGTTTCCTGATGGAGGGCCAATGCACTGGGCCACCATGCGGTGGAGTGTGTGTGAACTTTCTAGCCGCAGTCCCGCCAGTCAGGCGCGGAAAGGCGGGCGCACGGGAGAGTGCGGGCGGATCGTCGGGGAGACAGGAATGAACCGTAATGCGCGAGTCGCCGGACTGGCTCTGCTGACTGCACTGCCGTTTACGTCACCGATGGGTCAGGCAATGGGGCTGCTGGACCGGGCGGCCATCACCCGATATCTGGAGTCCAAGGTCGATGACCGGCTGGCCGGTGCCGAGGCGGGTCCTCTGGTCGACATGTCGGACCTGCGCGGTGCCGATCTGCTGAGCCATATCTACCATCGCCGCTATGGCATGGCCAACGTGTCTGGTCTGGAGAACGCCGAATACGTCGGTCAGATCGTGAGTGGTCTGGTCAGCCAGTGTCCGTCGCTGGATCTTGGTCTGGCCGAATTGGAAATGGTGCCGTACTTTCTGGCGGCGGCTACGCACTCGGTGCTGCGCGTGGCCACCGGGCGCGGCAGCCGCAAGGAAACCGGCAAGGTGATCTGGGGCACGCTGCTCACCCTGCATGACCGCAGTCAGTGCGTCTACGATGTTTCGAGCGGCGAGCTGCTTTCGGACGCGCAGCGGCGCTGCGACGACGCCACGCGCACGACCAATGCCCTGTATTCACCGTCTCCCGAGGGGCGTCATGATGTCGACTGGTGGCTGCGGAAGTACTCCTGCGATTCCGCGCAAACCCGGCATCTGAGTGGCAGCATTGTCAAATTCGCGAAGCGCGCCCACCGCCAGACCTATCTGGACGGCAGGGTGCCTGACCTGGACACGCCCGCCGGGCGCCCCTATGGAGAAATCTTCGGTAACTGCGCACGCCAGGCTCCGGACAATGAGTACGATGAATGGTGCGCATGCTATGTCCGCAAGCTCAGTAACCTGAGCCCGTCGCCAGCGGTGCTTGCCAGCCTCGCCCGCAACCCCTTCGTCGATGGCAGTTATCTCACCAGCATGGTGGGGGCAGTGCCCAGGGGCGCGACACTCTATGAGTGCAACGACGAAACGCCGAGAAGGGACTTTTGGCGCGACGGGCTCGCGCCGCGCACCACCGCCTGTCTGATCCGCGAAGAGTCGGCGGGCAGCGGCGAAAAGCGCTGTCACTACCGCTCGGCCTGGGCGGAGTTCTTCCTCACCGGCAAACAGTGCGAAAGCGAAATCAGTTCCAAGCGCTGGGGATACCGGGAGGTGGACTGCGGGCGCCAGGCCTCGGAGGTGGCTCCGACCATCAAACCGCGCGAATGGAAAGATCGCGTCTTCCAGTTTGTCGATTATGAATCCGAAGTGCCTGACGACTTCGCGCCTGAACTGCCAAAAGATGGGTTCAAGCGCGCCCCGCTATTCATGCGCTTTCTCAAGCGGGAAACGGAAGATCTTATCAAGAGTGTGAGCGTGGTCGAATTTACCAGCCTCGCCGACTTCGGCGGCCCGATCATGGGGGAGGGAGTGGAAAGCGACGTCCTGGCACTCTACGAGGAAAAAGCCGTTGTGCTGACCTGCGGATACGCGGCCGGTCCGGGTTTTGTCCGAAATACCTTCTATTGGTACAAGACCGTGCCGCGGCTGGTTCGCAGCGGAAAGGTCCACCCGGAAAGCCGGCCCTATCTGAACAAGATTCGGGGGGCGGCCGAGAATTGTCCCTTGCGTCGACCACGGTGAGCTGGATTCTGGAGCGTCGGTCTCGCGAATGTCCGGGCTGGCAGTCTGTCGGACTTACCATGATCTACTGCGATGTCCTCTACCTGGCCGCTTGCTAGGCGCTCCTTCGTCAAAGGGTTCGACTATTTTCCTCAGAATCGCCCAGCAATCGCCTCAGGCAGCGAAAATCGCGCGACTATCGGGCAAGTCCGACAGACGGCTAGTCTCCCGTCATGTCCGGTTTGGAATTCGGGGCGACCGAACACGGCTCGGGTGTGCGGACCTGCTTTTCAATATGGCCTGCGAGCGGACCGCGGTGATCAGCGGCCGGCATCCTGATGCCATTGATCTCGATTCCCGCACTCCAGCCATATTTCCCCGAAGCGTCTCGAAAGTCGATTACCGTCGGCGCGACGGGACTTATCCCGCCCAACGCGGCGCGAGCACTCCGCACAAGGTCTGAGCTTGCGGGGGTCGGTGGCAATCCATCGGACCGGCGGGGCAAAAATTAGTGTCAGAAAGACCCGGAATAAGGCCCGCGCTCTTGCGAGAAACCGGAGCAGTGCCTATGATGCGCGGCTCTGATGGGGCGGTAGCTCAGCTGGGAGAGCGTCGCGTTCGCAATGCGAAGGTCGGGAGTTCGATCCTCCTCCGCTCCACCATTTCCGGATTGCACTGATCCACGCGGGCCGCTCACGCCGCCCCGGTAGCTCAGCTGGATAGAGCGTCCCCCTCCTAAGGGGAAGGCCGCAGGTTCGACTCCTGCTCGGGGCACCAATCGATTGCTTGTGGCGTGCGGCTGTATCTCGATTGTGCCGGGCACCTTAGCTGGTCTCGGCTGCGGCTCTGGCCGCAGGTTGTTTGGGCCATCCGTGGCCTAAACCCTTCGGGCGCGCTCGGCCTGCGGTGCTCGGCCGACCGGATTCTATCGGGCCCAGGCTTCGGGCCAGCGAAAGCGCGACCAGTTTTCCGGCTCCTGTTCCAATCGATCGAAAATCGCGTAAAGCGCCAGTGGGTTGTGCGCCAGGCCCATATGACTGCCCAGCACGCGGATATTTTCCGTGCGTTGACCGGCGGGTTCCAGGGCGGCGCGCCAGTGCACGATCCCGTCGGAGCGCGTGTAGATGGCGGTGCAGGGCACCGGCGGCGACTGAATGCGTTTGCGCTGAGCGTCCGGACTGGGCGCTTTCGCGCGGGGATTCAGTCGCTTGAAAAGCGGAGCCAGGCTGCTGGACTCCGGACCATGGATGGGTGAACCCAAGGAGACGACGCAGCGGACCAGATCGGGACGAGTCCGCGACAACTCGCGCGCGAAGATGCCTCCCAGACTCCAGCCGATCAGGCTCACACGCTGGTCCGCGGCCACAGCGGTGGCTTCGATCATCCTGAGCAGATGATCGAACGTGCCGGGCTTCGCGCCCAGATTGCGGCCCAGTTCCCAGCCTAAGGCGCGGTGGCCCCAGCGGTGAAGCAGGTGGCGCAGTGGCCATGTCGCCGTGTCGGAGGCAAAGAAGCCGGGGATGACCAGAACCGGGTGTGGCTGCCCGGCAATCTTGCGGCGCATGATGGGCAGGGCGGCCAGCCAGGCGCCCAGTTCCAGGCCGGCCCGCGCTTCCAGCAAGGTGTGGTGTAAAGCGGGGCGCTGCGGGTTCATGGTCTAGGCTTTTGGCAGGATGCCGCGCTTCTGCATCACCAGGACCCCGAGGTAGAGCAGGGCGCCGACCACGACAAGCAGGATGCCCTGGCGCATTTCGGATTCAAGCTTCTGCCGTTGCCCCCGCGTTTCATGAAGTACGTCCTGGCGAATCGCCTGCTTGCGCCGGTCGGCCTCCTCCGGAGGCAGCACCGGGATCGGGTCGCTGGCGCTGGCGCGCGAGCGGGCCAGATCAAGCATGTAATTCAACTCCACGGAGGTTTCTATGTCCTGCGGGGTCCAGTCGGGCATGTCGTGCAGTTCCCAGGCGCGGATGCCACCGAGACCGAGACCGATACAGAGCAGGAGGGCGGGGAGCACGCGAGGATTTCTGAACAACATAGTGGTGGAGGACTGGTGGCAAACGAGGTAATTTGCCTGAATCCGGCACTAACGGGAAATGCGGTGGCCTAAGTTCGGAGCGAAACACCGGTCCGCGACACCCAATTGCGCTGGATGCGGAGCCGCCGCGACTGAAATTAACGGGAAGCCTGAATGGAACAAGTCGATAGCGTTGTGCAGATCATCGCCCTCACGATGGGGGTGGCCTGGGCCAGTGGTATCAATCTCTACGCGGCGATCCTGACGCTGGGGCTGCTGGGTGCGACCGGCAATGTTGCGCTGCCGGCAGACCTCCAGATTCTGACGGACCCATTGGTGATCGGCGCGGCAGGCCTCATGTACTGCGTGGAGTTCTTTGCGGACAAGGTGCCCGGTGTCGACAGTGGGTGGGATGCCTTGCACACCTTTGTGCGCGTGCCCGCCGGCGCTTTGCTGGCAGCGGGTGCAGTGGGTGAGATCGGGGCCGCGGCCCAGCTGGCGGCGGGTCTGGTCGGTGGCAGTCTGGCCCTGGGTACGCATGTCACCAAGGCCGGCACGCGCGCGGCGGTCAACACGTCGCCGGAGCCGTTTTCGAACTGGACACTGTCCATCGGCGAGGATGTCGCCGTGATCGGCGGATTATGGGCGGCACTGCATCATCCCTGGCTGTTTGTCGGCGCCCTGGTGTTGTTTGTGATGCTGATGATCTGGCTGCTACCCAGGCTTTGGCGATTCCTGGGCCGGGTGTTCGGCTTCCTCGGCCGCCTGCTCGGCCGCAACAGGCCGGCGGTCAGGGCTGAAAATCCACCGCGTAAATCACTCGGATCGCCGTAGCGGCGCCCTCGCCGAAGTTCAAGGCGTCGATACGATCGCCCAGGCCCGCAATAAACAGATCGTCGTTGACCTCGGAGTCTGCAACCGAGGACTCGGAAATCCAGCCGTGTGGCTGGATGGTCAGATTGAGCGCGACCCGGCCGCGCAGAAAAGGACGTTCACGCAAGCGCTCCTGGAACCAGGATTCCAGCCGCGGTCGTACCTGACCGAGCACTGACTGCAGTTGCTCCAGCGTGCGACCGCTGGCGGCGAGCGCCGTGTTGTCGACATACACCAGTGAGCCGCGGGCGGGCAGGTCGCGCCAGTAGGCTGGTTCCTGGGGGGGTGGCGGTGCGCGTGCGCGTTCGCGTTCGATCAGCGCACGGGGTGGCGGTCGCGGTTCGGGGCTACGACGCGCGACCGGAGCGGGCTGCGCGGCGGGTGTAACGGCCTCGTCAGCGGCGTCCGCCAGTTCCGGCTCAGATGCGGGAGCCGTGGGGCCATACTGCGCATCACTGTCCGTATAGCCCGGTTGTGGACCGTATTCGCGCAGCAGGTACAGGGCGGCTGCGATGACCAGCAGGCAGAGTATCAGGCTGCGGTATAAAGGCAGGCCGCCGTCGCCGCCACGCAGATGCCATGGCTCGGCCTTTTTCTTTTTGGGTTTGCGCAGTTTGACGGTTTTGGGTTCACCGCCGGGTAGTGGTATCAGCCGGCCGTCCCTGCGCCGGAACAGCCAGTTGGCGGCGTCACTTTCGCCGAGCACCGCGACGCGTACGGCGGTTGCCCACAGCGGAATGGCGAGCAGAGTCAGGAAGGTAAACCCCAGGCCGATCTCCGTCAGTTGCCATGCTTTGGGCAGCAGGACGAGGATGATGGTGGTGCTGACCAGCAGAACCAAGGACCAGACAGCGCGGCGGACGAGGGGGGCTTGCGCCACGGATGCATCGCTCGCCACCAAGAGCTTCTGACGACGCATGGAATCGATGCGCAGACCGATATAATAGGCCACCGTGCGGCCATCCTGATTCAGGGCCTCGGCCTTGGCTTTTTCCAGCAATTTCGGATCCGCGGCGTTACGCGCGTATTCCTTGGCGGCTTCAGAAATCAGCTCTGCGTCGTTCTCGCCATGCACGATCCGCGAGTGATTGAGATTCCAATACCGCATGCCGAAGTACAGTCCGGCTCCGGCCACAAGCGCTGCCGGCGGCGCCCATATCAGCCAACGGCTGAGCAACTCCAGAAATGAGGCGTCGGTGCCCGCCAAGCTAAGCCCGGTGATGGCTGGCAGCACGGCGCAAACTACGGCTATGACGCCGCGCTCGGCTAATACCCGGTGATTCATGGCTCAATGATGCCGTGTAATCGCCTCGAAGGCACGCATTTTTGCCGGAATCTCGCAGGACGGATCAATCCAGGGCCGATCGGCTGGATTCAGCGCGGCCCGCGCCGGACGGGCGCGGCTGCTGCCTCCGGCACGCCGGATTGTGACCTGGTCGGGGTGAGAGGATTTGAACCTCCGGCCCCCGCCTCCCGAAGACGGTGCTCTACCAGGCTGAGCTACACCCCGAAACTAGAAATCACGTTGTGCTGCGAATTGCGCAAGGGTGGCCAGTATCTGGCGGTAGGGAGTATCGGGAATACTTTCCAGTTGGACCATCGCGGCATCTGCCTCGGCCCTGGCGCGGCGCGCAGTGTACGCGATAGCTCCGGTGGCATCAATCGCGCGCAAGACATCATCGATGGCGTCACGACCGCCGGTGCGAATGGCTTGGCGCAGGCGTTGCTGCGTCGCGGTATCGCTGTGCTGCAGGGCATGAATAACCGGCAGGGTGGTTTTGCCTTCCGCCAGGTCGTCGCCCAGCTGCTTGCCGGTTGCTGCGGGATCCGCGCTGTAATCCAGGCAATCATCGATGAGTTGAAAGGCGGTGCCCAGATGCAGACCGAATTGCGCAAGGGCTTCCTCGGTTTGGGTGTCCGCGCCAGCGAGCAATGCCGCGCTGCGGCTGGCCGCGGCAAACAGCACGGCCGTCTTGCGCTCGATCACCTGGTTATAGGAGGCCTCGTTGACATCAGGGTTGTGGCAGTTCAGCAGCTGCAGAACCTCGCCTTCGGCGATCTGGTTCGTGGTGTCGGCCAGGACGCGCAGGATGGGCATTTCATCTAGTTCCACCATCAGCTGGAACGCGCGCGAGTAGAGAAAATCGCCGGTTAGCACGCTGGCTTCGTTGCCCCAGAGCGCATTGGCCGTGGGCTCGCCCCGCCGCAGGTCGGAATGGTCCACGACGTCGTCATGCAGCAGGGTGGCGGTGTGAATGAACTCGATCACCGCCGCCAGCTGGTAGTGGTGGCTACCCTTATAATTGAGCGCGCGCGCCGTGAGCAGGACCAGCGCCGGCCGCAATCGCTTGCCGCCACTGCCGATCAGGTGTTCACTAAGGCTGTTGATCAGCGCGATGTCCGAGGCCAGTCGTGTGCGAATCAAGGTATCGACCGCGCGCATGTCAGCGGCGATCGGTTTTAGAATGTCTGGGATCTTCATCTATCACGGCTCTGAAAGTCGGCGCGATGCTAGGAACGGTCCGCCCGGCTGTCAAATATTGATTGACCTCAAGCCTCGGGGTCAGTATATTTCCGCCTCTTTTTTCTGCGCCCAGATGCGGAGTCATTTATATGTATGCGGTAATTGAAACCGGTGGCAAGCAATACCGGGTTTCCGAAGGCGATGTCATTCGCATCGAAAAGTTGCAGGCGGCCGAAGGCGATGAAGTGACCTTCGAGCGCGTGCTTATGGTGGGCCAAGGCGAGGACACCAAGGTGGGTACGCCCGTCGTGGATGGTGGCAAAGTCACGGCCAATGTTGAGGCCCAGGGTCGGGGTGAGAAGATCACGGTGATCAAGTTTCGGCGACGTCAGAAGTATCGCCGCAAGCAGGGTCATCGACAGGATTACACCCAGGTTCGCATTACCGGCATCGACGCCTAATACGGGAAAGAGCAGAAAATGGCACATAAAAAAGCTGGCGGCAGTACTCGGAACGGTCGCGATTCGGAATCCAAACGACTTGGCGTCAAGCGCTTCGGCGGGGAAACCGTCAGCGCGGGGAGCATAATCGTGCGGCAGCGCGGTACCAAATTCCATTCAGGGCGCAACACCGGCCTGGGTAACGATCATACGATCTTCGCCAAGGTCGACGGCAAGGTGCTGTTCGAAACCAAGGGTCCGAAAAAGCGCAAATTCGTCTGTATCGTGGCTGAGTAAGCGCACAAGACGCCAAAAGGCCTCGTCCACGGACGGGGCTTTTTTTTGCCCTCGTTCCGCCCCGGTTCCGGATAATTCCAGTTATTGTTAGGCCGGTGCTGCAGTCCCATCAAGATCTCCCATGAAATTCGTCGACGAAGCAACAATTCGGGTCGAGGCCGGCAACGGGGGCCCCGGCGTGGTCGGCTTTCGCCGGGAAAAGTACATTCCCTTTGGTGGGCCCGATGGCGGGGACGGTGGTGATGGAGGCCATGTTTACCTTGAGGGGGTGTCGGGTCTGACCACGCTGTCGGATTTCCGGGTTCAGCGTCAATTTCGCGCCGAACACGGGCAGCCGGGGCGCGGGGCGAATTGCACGGGCCGTGGGGGAGCGGACTGTGTCATACCGGTTCCGCTGGGGACTTTGGTGTTCGATGCAGATACTGACGAACTGATCGGCGATGTGGTCGCGGCCGGACAGCGGCTGATGGTCGCGCACGGTGGCTATCATGGGCTCGGCAACGCGCGCTACAAGAGCAGCACCAATCGCGCGCCACGCCAGTGTACTCCGGGCTCGCCGGGCGATCAGCGCAACCTGCGCCTGGAAATGAAGCTGCTGGCCGAGGTGGGGTTGCTGGGACTTCCCAATGCGGGCAAATCAACCCTGCTTTCCGTGGTATCCGCAGCGCGCCCGAAAATTGCCGATTACCCGTTTACGACCCTGCACCCCCAGCTGGGCATTGTGCATGTGGGTCACTCGCAGAGTTTTTCGCTGGTTGATGTGCCCGGCCTGATTGAAGGCGCTGCGCAAGGCGCAGGCCTGGGTATCCAGTTTCTGAAGCATCTGCAGCGCACCCGCTTGCTGTTGCATCTGGTGGATGTCATGGCTCCCGACGGGGAGGACGTACTGGAGCAATTGCACAAGGTTGAAGAGGAACTGGCAAGCTTCAATCCGGAATTGATGGAGCGGCCGCGCTGGATCTTGCTGAACAAGATCGATCTGCTCGACGCCAGCGAGGCCGAGGCCCTGCTCATGCGGGTTCGACAGTCGACCGGCGGCACGCTGCCGGTGCGGGCGATCTCGGCAGTCGCCGGCCTGGGAGTGGATGCCCTGGTGGGCGATGTCATGCAGGCCGTTCAGGCCGCGCGGGAGTCCAGCGCGGATGAGTGAGGCGCGGCGGGCGATAGCCGCCGCGGGGCGGATCGTTATCAAAATAGGCAGTTCGTTGCTTACGGCCAATGGGCGTGGGCTGGATCACAGCGCGATTGCCGATTGGGCGGAGCAGATCGCCCGGTTGGTCGCGCAGGGTCGGGAGATCGTGGTGGTGTCTTCCGGCGCCGTGGCCGAAGGTCTGGTGCGGCTCGGCCTGAACGGGCGACCGGATGATCTGGCCGAATTGCAGGCCGCGGCCGCTGTGGGACAGCTTGGCGTGGTGCAGGCCTACGAGCGGGCCCTGTCAGCACATGGCCTGCTGACCGCCCAGGTGCTGTTGACGCATGAAGATTGCGCGGAGCGCGAGCGCTATCTGAATGCGCGCAGCACGCTGAACACCTTGCTGAAGCATGGTGTCAT
>JBFIIN010000030.1:0-15162 GCA_041601225.1 Oceanococcus sp. | reverse complement strand
TCGCGCATCGGACCGGTAGTCAGGAACGCAAAAGTCCGTTCACAGACGGCCATGCGCTCCCCGCGGCGAAACTCGTGGCCTTCGTCATCCCAAACCGACGCATAGGGCCCTTTGTAGATTACGGCGTGCCCACGGTCCACGCACGCTTTACCCGCGCCTTTGATTGCGGTCAGCGTGACCGAGCGGAACTCGATGTCGGCCACCACCCGCCAAGGTGCGACGTCCCATTTGTCGTAAGCCACGGCCGCAAATCCGGCAGCTCCGAAGGCCTCCAGGAACTCCTGCTCCTGGAAGGCGCCGGATATGCAACCGCTCCACAACTCCGGATCCTCCTGGAGCTCCACGGGCACATGTTCATCGCTGACGATGTCCGAAATGGCAACCCGGCCGCCGGGGCGCAATACCCGGTGAATTTCGCGAATCATTTGCCCACGCTCTTCGCGCCCCACCAAATTCAGCACACAATTGGAGACCACCAGATCCACGGAATTGTCTGCGATCAACGGCGCGGTGGCGCATTGCTCACGCTGCCACACCTCAAATTCGAGCAAATCGGCGCTGGACCGCAGCGGCATGGCCTGCAGACGCGATTCGACCGCCGTCAGATCCAGCGCCAGGTCTTGAATCTTGCCCTTGCGGAAATCGACTCGATCCTCGCCGATCCGGGCGGCCATATCCGCCTGAAACTGGCGAGCGAGAGCGAGCATGTCGTCATTGATGTCGACGCCGATGACCCGCCCGCCCGGGCCGACCAACTGGGCGGCCATATAACAGATCTTGCCACCGCCAGAACCCAGATCCAGCACCACATCGCCAGCCTGCACGTAACGGGACGGGTCGCCACACCCGTAATCGCGGTCGATGATCTCCTGTGGCAGCGCCTTGAGCAAAGCGGGGTCATAGTCGACCGGACAGCACAGCTCCTGCTCTCGCGTCTTGGCACCGGCTGAGTAACGTTCCAGCACGCTCGCAACACTCATTCTTCAAACTCCCAGACGGTTCAATACCCAAGTTCATGGTCATTCGCGGCATTCAATTCAGGGCGCCCCCACAGCTGGAGCCCTGACCGGCAGTGCAGCCGAAACAATGGTCGGCCACGGTGATCGGTGTGTCGTTCAAATCCTGCGCCATGAGCTCACGCAAATGTACACGCTGGCCCTGACCGTAGCCCAATTGCAGATCCAGCATCTGATTGAAATCGCAATCATAGACATAGCCACGATAATCAACGCTGACCAGATCACGACACATGACGCCGTCGATATTGGCGGGTCGATGATTGTCCTTGAGCAACCGCATATAGTCATGAAACTCACCGCGCGCCAGCAAAGTGCTGCCGAAGCGCTTGATCGGCATATTGGCCAAGGTGAACAGCTGATTGAAGCGCACGCCATACTCCGCCAGCAGGTGAGCCTTGTAGGCCTGCTCCAGGTCGGCCTGACCCGGCGGAAGGCTGGGCCCCTGCGGGTTATAGACCAGGGACAATTTCAGACCAGAGTCCGGTCGCCCGTAACCACGGGCATTCAGACGCTGCAGGGCCGCGATACTGTCATGGAAGACGCCGCTGCCACGCTGCGCGTCGACGTTATCTTCCAGGTAGCAGGGCAATGAAGCGACCACTTCGATCTCATTATCAGCCAGAAAATCCACAACCCACGAATAGCCCGGCTGCATGGCGATAGTCAGATTGCAACGATCAATACACTGCACGCCCAGCGCCCGCGCCGCGCGCATCAGATCGCGAAAGTGCGGATTCATTTCGGGCGCCCCACCGGTCACATCGAGAGTCTGTACGCCCCGCTTGGCCATGAAATCCAACAGCAGCCCGATGGTGCTCTCGTCCATCAACTCCTTGCGCGTCGGCCCGGCATTCACATGGCAATGCAGGCAGCTTTGATTGCACAAGTATCCCAGGTTGGCCTGCAGCGTTGTCAGCGGCCGGCGGCGCATACGTGGGAAGTCCGTATCCTGGAGCAAATGTAGGGTTTCACGCATATCGTCTGACCGTGGAATTGACGCAACGCTGCTTAGGACCATTCAGCATACCCAATTCTTTCAAGGGGCTGGCGCCAAAGCCGCGCAAAGCTACGGACCCATTTGCTAGACTCGCGCCGCGCTTTCCCGATCGACATGCCCATGAGCTATCCTGCGACCCGCCTGCGCCGCTGGCGGGCTACCGAATTCGGCCGCCAACTGGTTCGTGAGACCCGGTTGAGCGTCGCCGACCTGATCTGGCCCGTGTTCATTCAGGAGCGCGAAGGCCGCGAGCCGGTATCCGCGATGCCTGGCGTCGAGCGGCTCGGCCCGCAGGCTTTGCTTGAGGAGGCCGGAAACGCCGTGGGCCTCGGCATACCAGCCATCGTGATGTTTCCGGTAATCGACCCGGGTCACAAGTCTGCGGACGCGGCCGAGGCCTTCAATCCTGCCGGTCTTGTCCCGCGCGCGGTTCATGCGCTCAAGCAGGCCTACCCGGAGCTGGGCGTCATTACCGATGTCGCGCTGGATCCCTACACCAGTCATGGCCAGGACGGTCTGCTCGATGCGCAGGGTTACGTGCTCAATGACGCCACCGTGCAGGTGCTCGGCAAGCAGGCGCTTTGCCATGCTCGCGCTGGCGCCGATGTGGTGTCACCCTCGGACATGATGGATGGTCGGGTGGGCGCAATTCGCAAGACCCTGGAGCGCGACGGCCTGGCCAATACCGCGATCCTCTCCTACGCCGCCAAGTACGCGTCCGACCTTTATGGGCCATTTCGCGCGGCGGTGGGCTCGGCCGACAATCTGGCCGGCGGCAACAAGTACAGTTACCAGATGGATCCCGCCAACAGCGATGAAGCGCTGCGCGAAGTGGCGCTTGATCTGGAGGAGGGTGCGGACGCGGTCATGATCAAGCCGGGCCTTCCCTATCTGGACATCGTGCATCGGGTCAAGCAGCGATTCGGCGTGCCGACCTTCGTGTACCAGGTCAGCGGTGAGTACGCCATGCTCAAATCGGCCGCCGAGGCCGGGCGCCTGGACGAGCGGAAAGCGGTACTCGAATGTCTGCTGGCCATGAAACGCGCCGGAGCCGATGCCATCCTGAGCTACTATGCCAGAGAGGCCGCAGCCTGGCTGCGAGACGCCCCATGAAGCTCTACGGCGTCATCGGCAACCCGGTTACACACAGCCTTTCGCCGCAGATTCACAGCCATTTTGCGGCCCAGACCGGGGTAGAGCTTGAGTATCGGAAGCTGAGCTGCGCTGCGGAGGACTTCGCAAACACGCTCAAGGCTTTTTGCCACGAGGGCGGGCTGGGCCTCAATGTGACGGTGCCTTTCAAGCGTCAGGCCTGGGACATGGCGACCGAACGCTCGGCAGACGCCGAGTTGGCCGGTTCGGCCAACACGCTGGAATTCGCAGGCCCGGACCAGATTCGTGCCCACAATACCGATGGCAGCGGCCTGCTACGGGACCTGGAGCGCCTGAAGCTTGGCATTCGCGGTCGCAAGATCGCCCTGATTGGCGCAGGCGGCGCGGCTCTGGGCATACTGAAACCGCTGCTTGACCAGGACCCGGCCGAACTGGTCTGGAGTAACCGCAATCCCTGGAAAATTGAAGAACTGACCCCGCGATTCGCGGCGTTCGGCAATCTACGCCCCTGCACCAATCTGGCCCTGAAGGGCGACCGTTTCGATCTGATCATCAACGCCACGTCGGCTGGTCATGACGGCGTGGCTCCCATGTTGCCTGATGGCCTTCTGGCGGCAGGCGCCAGCGCCTACGATGTGAGTTACGGTGCCGGCGCCCGGCCATTCCTGGACTGGGCGAAGCGGCAAGGCGCCGAGCGCGGCGAGGACGGGCTGGGCATGTTGATTGAACAAGCTGCGGCGTCTTTTGAAATCTGGCACGGGCTGCGACCGGATACTGCGGCCCTGCACGCCGAACCCGGAGTGTGGGCGGCAGGAACCGATGAGCCGAGACAAAGCAATTTCGGAACGAATTTTTCGATCGTTCGAGGCGAATAGTCGTGCTCTTTAACGAGCAGGATCGGAAAATTCGAGCGACAACGCGAAGTCGCAGGCCATTGCGTTTCGGCCGCCCACACCCCTAGGGCGGGTCTGAAGGCGGGTTTTCGGCGCGTTGCGCCTCGACTTCGCGGATTCCCGGCACCAGGTAGCGGGCCGCAATGATTCCCAGTTCGAACAGGGCATAAGCCGGCAGTGCCAGCAGGGTTTGCGACAGCATATCCGGTGGCGTGAGCAACATCCCCACCGCGAAGGCGCCCACCAGCACATAGGGGCGCTTTTCCCGCAGGGCAGCCGGGGTGGTCACTCCGGTCCGGACCAGCAGCACGATCGCCACGGGTATCTCGAAGGCCGCGCCAAAGGCCAGGAACAGGGTGATGACGAAATCCAGATAGCGACCGATATCGGTCATCACCGCGACTCCGGCCGGGGCAGCTGCGACGAAAAAGGCAAATACCAGCGGAAACACCACGAAGTAGGCGAAAACCATGCCCAGGTAGAACAGGACGGTGCTGGACACGACCAGCGGCAAGACCATGCGGCGCTCGCCCTGGTACAAGCCAGGCGCGACAAAGACCCAGACCTGATAAAGCGTCCACGGCATTGAGATCACCACAGCCAGCAACAGGGCAAATTTGAAGGGCGTGAGAAAGGGCGAGGCCACTTCAGTGGCAATCATGCTGGTCCCGACCGGCATCTGGCTCAGCATGGGCGTCGCCAGCAAGGCGAACAGTTCCTGGGCAAAGGGCGCAAGAGGCACAAAGCAAAACAGCACGCCCAGGCAAATCCGCAACAATCGATCGCGCAGCTCCAGCAAGTGACCGATCAGTGGCTGTTCAGCGAGTGCTTCCTTGGGTTCAGGTGTTTTCGTTGGGTGAGGCGCTGCCATCATCCTTTTCCGTCAGGTCGATGCGCTCGGACAACAGGCGCCGCGATTCTTCCACATGAGCCTGAATTTCGGCACGCTGCACTTCGCGGTCCAGTTCCGCACTCATTTGCCGGACATAGGCGCGGGCGCGGCCCACCCACTGGCCGACCGAGCGTGCGACCCGTGGCAGGCGCTCGGGCCCCAGCACGATGAGTCCCACGATAAGCAGCAGCACCAACTCGGAAAAGCCAACGTCGAACATTGCAGGCGCCGCGTCGCCGGAGACCTAGACCTTGTCCTGGCTTTCCGACTTCGCCTTTTCGGCCCCGGCCTTATCGGCTTCGGCCAGCGCTTCGGGGGCGTCGGGCTGCAGATGGTCTTCCTCGTCCCCCTCTTTGACCGCTTTCTTGAAGCTGCGCAAGGCTGCGCCCAAATCGCCACCCAGGCCGCGCAGACGCTTGGTCCCGAACAGCAAGATGACGATGACCAGAACGATCAAAAGCTGCCAGATACTGATTCCACCTAAGCCCATTACGACTCTCCTGCGGCTGTGCGAGCCGCTTTTTCCACCAATCCGGACACGCCGAAGCGGGTAGCCAACTCATTCAAGACCGTCTGCGGCGTCACGCCGGCATCGGCCAGCAACACCAGGCTGTGAAACCACAGGTCAGCCACTTCGTGCGCCAATTCTCCAGCGTCGGCTGACTGACCGGCCAGCAGGGTTTCCACCGCCTCCTCACCCAGTTTGCGCAAGATCTTCTCACGACCAGACGCATAGAGTCCGGCCACGTAGGATTCGTCGGGCGGCGCGAGCTTGCGCTGCTCCAGAATCTCGCCAAGCGCCGCCAGCACGCCCGTAACCGCCGGTTCGGTCGATTGCCATTCGCCAGAACTCCCGGCGCGTTGGAAGAAGCAGGATTCCGCCCCGGTGTGGCAGGCCGGGCCGGCGGGCTCCACCAGCAACAGGATCGCATCACCGTCACAATCCAGCCGGACCTCGCGCACCGTCTGGGTATTTCCCGAGGTCGCACCTTTGATCCAGATCTCGCCGCGTGAGCGCGACCAGAAGCACGCCTGGCCGCTGCTGAGGGTCAGGCTCAGCGCTTCACGGTCCATCCAGGCCTGCATCAGCACACGCCCGCTCAAGGCGTCCTGCACGATGGCTGCAACCAGACCATCGGCATTCCATTTTACCGCGTCCGGCAGGGCGCTCACAGGCGCACCAGCACGCCGCGCGAATCCAGGAATTGCTTGGCATCCCGTACGGTGTATTCGCCGAAATGGAATATCGAGGCCGCGAGCACCGCATCGGCGCGCCCGACCGATAAGCCGTCCTCCAGGTCCTCCAGACGACCGACACCACCCGAGGCGATAATCGGCAGGTCCACGGCATTGCTGACCGCCCGCGTCAGTTCCAGATCAAATCCCTCGCGGGTTCCGTCACGATCCATGCTCGTCAGCAAGATCTCGCCAGCGCCCAGTTCAGCCATTCTGCAAGCCCATTCCACAGCATCCAGATCGGTGGCCTTGCGACCTCCATGGGTATGCACGTACCAGCGCGGCGGGCCTTTGCGCGACTTCCTGGACCGCTTGGCGTCGATCGCCACGACGATGCACTGGTTGCCAAACTGGTCCGCGGCCTCGCGGACCAGGTCCGGCCGCTCCACCGCGGCGGTGTTGATCGCCACCTTGTCGGCCCCGCAACGCAGCAAACGCCGTACATCGCTGGGCGTTCTGACCCCACCGCCCACCGTCAGCGGGATGGTGATCTCGCCCGCCACGGCCTCAACTACCTGAAACAGGGTTTCGCGCTTTTCAGCACTAGCGGTGATGTCCAGAAACACCAGCTCATCCGCCTGCTGCTGATCATAACGACGCGCCACTTCGACCGGATCGCCGGCGTCCTTGATATCCAGAAACTTCACGCCCTTGACCACCCGACCGCGGTCGATATCCAGGCAGGGAATGATGCGTTTGGCCAGTGGCATCAGCCGGCTTTCCGCTGGGCGACGAAATCGTGGCAGGTCGCCAGATCGAGGTCTCCCTCGTACAGGGCGCGGCCGATGATGGCGCCCATCACTCCATCGTCCTCCAATGCGCAGGCCGCTTCAATATCGGCCATGCGACTGACCCCACCGGACACGATGACCGGAATATTGATCTGCCGGGCGAGCGCGCGGGTGCCTTCCACATTGATCCCTTCCATCATGCCGTCGCGGCTGATGTCGGTGTAGATGATTCCTTCGACCCCGTCGCGCTCGAAATGCTGAGCAATGTCCACCACGTCGTGCTGGGACAGTTTGGACCAGCCGTCGATCGCAACCTTGCCATCGCGGGCATCCAGGCCAACGATAATGTGGCTGGGAAACTCCACGCACAGATCGCCAACGAAATGGGGCGCGGTCACGGCCTTGGTGCCAATGACCACATACTGAACTCCTGCCTCCAGATAGGCCTGGACCGTCTCTTCGTTGCGAATGCCGCCCCCGACCTGAACCGGCACGCCAGGCGCCGCTCGGCAAATGCGTCCGACAACCTCCGCGTTCACGGGCGCGCCGGCGACCGCGCCGTCCAGATCCACCACATGAAGTCGCTGCGCGCCCTGGCTGACCCATTGCCCGGCCACCTCGGCCGGATCCTCCGCAAACACCGTGACATCATCCATACGGCCTTGGCGCAGGCGCACGCAGCGTCCGTCCTTGATGTCGATGGCCGGTATCAAAAGCATTAAGCCTCTCCGTCCCAATTCACGAAATTGGCCAGCAACTGCATGCCGGCCGCCTGACTCTTCTCCGGGTGAAACTGGGCTGCGAACACCCGGTCACGCAGCAATACGGATGCGAAGCGCTCGCCGTACTCCGTTTGCCCCAATACATGTTCGTCGCGCTGCGGACGTGCGTAATAGCTGTGTACAAAGTAGAACCAGCTGTCCTGCGGCACGTCGCGCCACAAGGGGTGGTCACGGGTCTGGTGTACGCGATTCCAGCCCATATGCGGCACCTTGCGCCGTGCCCGCGTGCTTTCGTCCGCAATCTGCGGCGCCGCGAAACGGCGGACATCTCCCGGGAAAACCCCCAGCGCATCGACGCCATTGTTCTCCTCGCTGTAATCCAGCAGCACCTGCATGCCCAGACAGATGCCGAGCATGGGCACCTGGCCGGCCGTCTCCCGCACGAAATCAGTCAATTCCAGGCGATCCAGCTCGGTCATGCAATGGCGAACCCCGCCAACGCCAGGCAGAACAATGCGATCCGCCTTGGCCAGTTTGTCGGGGTCGTAACTGACCTCAACCCGCGCCTCTCCCGCCACGCGCTCGAGCGCCCGGGCCAGGGAATGCAGATTGCCCATGCCGTAATCGATCACACCGATCATGGACATGACGATGCTCCGCCGGAGACGGGTTCAAAACCTGGGAAATGTGCTGGACTGACAGGCATAAGAGGGTTGCTGCGGTTGACGCCACCAGCGATTGGCTAGAGCGCTCCTTTGGTTGAGGGGATGCCGCTTAAACGGGGGTCCGGCTCACAGGCCGCACGCAGGGCCCGACCGAAGGCCTTGAATACGGTTTCCGCGACATGATGGGCATTGTCGCCCTGCAGGCTGTCGATGTGCAGCGTGACGCGCGCATGATTCACAAAGCCCTGAAAGAACTCGCGGAGCAGATCTACGTCGAAACCGCCCACCAGTGCGCGTGGATAGCTGACCCGATAGTGCAGGCCGGGCCGACCGGAACAATCCAGCACCACACGCGCAAGCGCCTCGTCCAGCGGCACGTAGGCATGGCCGTAGCGCCGTATCCCACTTTTGTCGCCCAGGGCCTGGTCCAGCGCTTGACCCAGGGTGATTCCAACATCCTCAACCGTATGGTGGTCGTCGATTTCGGTATCCCCGGTCGCTTGAATGTTGATATCGAAGGCCCCATGTCGGCTGACCTGATCGAGCATGTGGTCGAGAAACGCAACGCCGGTACGGATATCGGCCTGGCCGGTTCCATCGAGATCGAGGCTTACCCGAACCTGCGTTTCTTTGGTGTCTCGCACCACCGTGACTTGCCGCGAAGACATGTGAATCCAGTTATTGAGCGTGCACCGCAGCATAGGATACCCGTTGCGGCACAGAACGGGAATTCACGATTCCATCACCGCGGTCGCGGCAATCTGCAGGCCTCAACCGGGGGCGAAGCATGACCGCGAAAAATCCGCTAATTCTGGCCAATACTCTGCTCGGCATATTCCATGCCCGACACCTCTATATCGCCGACGAAATCCGCGTCGACAGCTTGCGCCGCATCTGGCTGGCCAGCGGCTCCTCCGCCGAGGATTTCGAACGCGCCGTGCGCTTTCTGACGGCCGGGGGATTCTTGCGCCAAGTCGAGTCAGGCCGCTCGGCCGGCCTGCGCCTGACCCGCAAGGGCTATGAAGCGATCCAGCAGCCCGTCACTGCGCGGCGCTATCAGGAAGCTGCCCCGCCGCCCCGGCAGGTACGCATCCGGCCAGCGGCGCCAACCCGAATCGAGTCCGCCATGCCCCGCTTTGCCGACGCGGCGGCCAGCAGCGATCCGCAGATCGCCAAGGCCCGGCTGTTTCGCGAGCAGCACCCGCATCTCAGCGCAGCGGTTGTTCAGCATTTGATCTTCGGCCTGTTCAAGCAGGCCAATGTGCCGGCCGGCAAGACCGTTCGTTATCAGCACTTCCTTGACGCCTGGCAGCAGATGCGCCTGCCGGAAACCGAACTGGTCGGGGCCCTGGACCGCATGGTGGCCCAGGGATTCCTGCAAACGGCGGCCGACGGTTCGGCGGCCCTGCGCCTCACGCACACCGGACGCAAAGCCATACTTTCCGAACCACAGACCATCCAGGACGGCCTGGAGCGCGCCCAGGCGCGCCGTTATCTGCGCCTCACCAAACGCCTGGGCGAACTGCGTAAAGCCGGCTAGGCGCCGATCAGCGACTGACCGCAGACCCGGACCACGTTCCCGCTGATTCCGGCCGCGCCCGGGGTCGCCAGAAAGGTGATCAATTCCGCAACGTCTTCTGGCTGGCCTCCCTGTGACAGAGAATTCATGCGCCGGCCCGCCTCGCGAATGATGAAGGGCATTTCAGCCGTCATGCGGGTTTCGATAAAACCCGGCGCAACGGCATTGATGCAAATCCC
Organism: Oceanococcus sp.; assembly: GCA_041601225.1. Taxonomy (GTDB): domain Bacteria; phylum Pseudomonadota; class Gammaproteobacteria; order Nevskiales; family Oceanococcaceae; genus JBFIIN01. The sequence continues at coordinate 5,136 of JBFIIN010000030.1, read as the reverse complement.
GCGGTCGGCCAGTTCGTCGGCCTGGGCCTGGACATAACCAATCAGCCCAGCCTTGGTCGCGCCGTAATTGGTCTGGCCCATGTTGCCGGCGATACCACCGATGGATGACAGGCAGACTATGCGGCCGTGTGGATGCAGCACACCGGCGCCGAGCAGGGCCTCATCCACCCGCAAGATCGCTTCCAGATTGATCGCCAGCACGAGATCCCAGTGCTGCTCCTTCATATTGGCGATGGTCTTGTCGCGGGTAATGCCGGCGTTGTGTATGACCACATCCACGCCGCCAAACTTGCTCTCAAGAAAATCCACCAGCTTCTGCGGCGTTTCCGCGCCGGTGATATCCAGCGGCAGCGCCGTGCCTCCCACCTCAGCCGCCGTAGCTTCCAGCGTTTCCCGGTCGCCTGGTATGTCCAGACACACCACATGGGCACCTTCGGCTGCCAGGCGCCTTGCGGTGGCGGCGCCGATACCGCGAGCGCCGCCGGTGACCAGGGCGACCTTGCCCTCGAGCGGAGCGACGTATGTCATTTTGCCGACGGCCTTGACGGGCTTGCTGACCCGGACGGCCTGTCCATCCACATAGGTGGAATGATCGGACACAAAGAAACGCAGCGGGCCTTCCAGCAGTTTCTCCGCGCCCTTTTCCACGTAAATCAGATTGGCCGTTGCGCCTTTCTTGCCGATCTCCTTGCCCAGGGAGCGCACGAATCCTTCAACGGCGCGCGCTGCCGACCGAGCCTGCACGCTATCGGCCGTCTCCGGCGCCTGCGCCAGCACCACGACGCGACCGAAGCTGGCCACGGAGCGGACACTGGGATGGAAGAAGTCATAAAACGCCCGTAAATCGGCCACGCCCTGCATACCCGTGGAATCAAAGGCAAGCACGTCGAACTTGCCGCTGTCCATGCCGCCGCCCGGCACCGACTCTTCAATACTGGCGCCAGCGGCTTCCAGCACGGAGCGCACGGTCTGCGTGGCGTAACCACCAGCGACCTGGCCGATCAATGCGCGGCGACCCTGCAGAGGCGTCGCCGAATATGCCCCAGCGGCCCGGCGCAGGTTTTGCGGGGTCGGCAGGCCGATGGATTTGATGATGCCACGGGTGGCCGGCTGATTGGCCAGACGGACGAGGTAATCGCTCATGATGCTCCCCAGTAAGTTCAGACCCAGGCCACCCCGTCAGGAAGCGACCATTTGGAAAAGGATTCTTTCCGGATGTTAATCTTGATGCTGCAGTGCGTCAATCCACGGCCGGACCACGGCCTGCCCGACTGAAGCTCCCGCCCCTAGTCATGCGTGAGCGGTTTGTCGGTAAACAGATACTCCCGCAACTCACGATCAAACGCCGGGTCATTGCGACGTATCCATTCCAGGGTCATGGCCGCATGCTCCTTTTCCTCATCGCGGTTATGCGCCAGGATCGCCTTGAGTTCCGAATCCTTGCTGGCGTCGACCCGCTGGTTGTACCAGTCGACCGCTTCCAGTTCCTCCATCAGCGAAACGATGGCGCGATGCATATCGCGAGTTTCGTCGGACAATTCGGCAATGGGCTCGTGGTATCCCTCGTTAGCCATAATTTCTCCTTGGTGATTGTGGATTGGTAGCCGTACCGGCGAGCTGCCCTCAGGATCGGCACGGTCACCGCGCATCCTACCGGCCTCATCCTGCAAGTTGTTCCAGCAGCGGACGCAGATTCGCATTCAGGCCGGCCTTGCTGGCCTGGCTGAACAGAGCCTTCGTGAGTTTCGCCGGCAGCACACTGCTTTCCGCCATGCGCCGTTGCAGGGCCGGCTCAAGTCGCACCAGCAAGCTCAGTATGGGGGTCCATTGCTGGTAGTCCTGTGCCGCGCGCACCGCGAGTTCGAGCAGGGGCAGCCCCTCGTCAAGAGCCGGGCCGACGATGCGGGCTTGCTGGGCGGGCTCCCAGTGATCCAGGATCGGCAGCAACTCCGACCACAGGTCGGTTTCGGCAGCGGCTTCGATCAGGGAGTGAATCACAGCGGGTTGCTGCGCAACCACCACCTCGGCCAAGCCGGCCTGCACCTGCGGCTCCAGCAAGGAGATCAGGTTAATTACACTCGGCCAGAGGCCATGCCGATGGGCAGCATCCAGCATGCCGACCAGAACGTCCGGCTCAATCGCCATCGCCATTCTGGCCACCGCGCGCTGATGATCCACGGTCATCAGCGCCAGCAAGGGCAAGACCTGATGCCACAGATCATCGCGGTGCGCGGCCCGCATGATGTCCTGCAATACCTTGGGTTTTTGCAGCAGCTTGAGATTCGCCAGACGAATCCGGCGTGGCTCCGGGATGTCGTCAATAATCGCCAGCACCGGCACCCACAAATCCTGCTGCTGGGCGACCCGCACCAGATCCGCCAACAACTTGTCGGGTTGTTGCGCCGTCAGGTCGCCCAGGCGCCTGCGACTGTCGTGTCCAACATGCTGCATCAGAGCCAGGGCCTCGGCCCATAAATCTTGCTCAAAGGCCGCCCGGATCACGCCTTCCAGCCGCGCATCTGGCAGAAAACTGAGCACGGTATCCAGATGCGCCCGGTCCTCGACATAAAATGCCACCTGCAGCAGCATGCCGTCGTCCTCGATATCCGGTATGACGCCGCTGATCGCCGCGTCAGTCAACGCATCAACGAATCGGCCCATGGTCACAAAATCCCGCCGGCGCAGCAGAATCCTGGCGATCTCACGAATGATCGGCACCGGCATACCGCGCACCAGATCAGGAGATGACCGCGGGTCCAGATGCAGGCAGATGTCCGCCATGAACGCCACGGGAAGCCGCTGCGCCAAATCAATGGCTCGCGACGCGGGCATTTCCCCGGCGACCCGCGCCGCGACAACCGGACCAAACACCTTGGTCGTAATCTTGGCCACCAGGGCATTTGGCAGCAGTCGACTGGCCGCTTCGAGGCGCTTGAAGGTCCGCCGGTGCTCATCAAATAATGCGGCGCTCATCGCCTCGCGCAGGCGCCGCAACAAGCCCGCGTCGTAATCGGCAAAGCTGGCCAGCGCGACCGGCTCGGCCTCGAGCAGATGCCCCAGCTTGAGCAATTCGGCCTTGGTCGCGAGATGATCAATCATTTGAGCATCTTCAATATACGACTTCGCAACAGACGCGGAACATACTCGAGAGATTGCTCCACCGCAGCCTGCAATCGCACGCGTTGTGCATGTTGAGCGGTGGCGAACAAGGCCTCAAGCTCGGCGAGGTCGGCAGCATCCAGGGCCGCCAGATCGGCGGCGCTGATCCCGTATTTTTCCAGCTTGTCACCAAGCAATGCGCGCGCCACCCACACTCCCGCTGTTTTTGAAGGCGTCACGTTAACCGCATCACCCGCTCCGCGCCAAACAGGGGATAATCTGCGGATGACGCGCCTGACCTTGTCTGAACTCGGCTGGAAGCCCTGCTTCCAGAGCCAGCTTGACCCTGCCCAATGGGAGCAGGCCTGGCCTGCGCGCATCACGGCACGCCACCGCGATCAGATTGTAGCGACTGGTGAGCAAGGCGAATGGCTTTTCGCCGAAAGCGAATTCATGGGGCTGCCCAACTGCGCCATCGGCGACTGGCTCTGGCTGAGCGGTGATCCGCCCCGCATCGAAGGCCTGCTGGAGCGGCAAAGCCTGTTGCAGCGCAAATCTGCCGGCGAGGAAACCAATACCCAACTGATTGCCGCCAATATCGACACCTTGCTGGTGGTCACCAGCTGTAATCGGGAATTCAATCCGGCGCGACTTCAGCGTTATCTGGCCGTGGCGCTGGACGGCCGCATGGAGCCGGTGATCGTCCTCACCAAGATCGATCAATGTGATGACATGGAGGCTTTTCGTCAGGCGGCGGCGGGCCTGCGCCCCGGCCAGGCCGTCGAATGTATCAACGCGACACAGGCCGATGGCGTCGAGGCAATCCGGGCCTGGTGCGGTCCGGGCCAAACGGTGGCCATGCTGGGCTCCTCGGGCGTGGGCAAATCCACCCTGGCGAACAGCCTATGCGCCAGCACGCAGGCCACCGGCGCAGTGCGCGCAGGCGATCAAAAGGGTCGCCACACCACCACCGCGCGCTCGCTACACAGGGTTCCTGGCGGGGGCCTATTAATCGACAACCCCGGGATTCGCGAATTGCAGATGCCCGATTGCGAGTCCGGCATCAACGCGCTGTTCGCCGACGTGCTGGCCTTCGCCCAATGCCGATTTAACGATTGTCGCCATGCCGCGGAACCCGGTTGCGGGGTTCGCGCGGCGATCGCTGCCGGAGTACTTCCTGCGGAACGGCTATACGGCTATCGCAAGTTGCTGGACGAGCAGGCCAGCAACGCCGAAAGCCTGGCGCAGAAACGCCAACGTTTGCGAGCCCAAGGCAAAAATTATGTTGGTATCCAAACCGGCAAGAGGCGTCTCAAGGGCCGGGAACAGGACTGACGGAGATAATGACCGCCAGCGCTGTCAAAGCCGCAGCGTGCCGGCGTCAAGCTGCGCGCGCAGCTCGGCACTCAAGGTTTGATAGCTGGTTGCACCCGCGACCAGGACATAGACCGGATCGTCCGTGACGTAACCTTCATTTTTGAGTTCCACCTTGCGCAATTTGAAGGTCGAGGTGGTTTCGTGCTCTGTTTTCACACGCAGCAGCACCGGCACGGCATAGGCCGGAAGCTGGGCCCGCAGATAGCCTACCAGTTCGGGCTTCGCGAGAAAGTCCAACGCATCGTGCAGCGTCAGGGCGGCCATGCCGGCGCGCCCGTCGGTGCCCGGCACCTGCACACCATATACGGCGGACTGGTCGATCTGCGGCAACTGATTAAGCGCCGACTCGACTTCGGTGGTCGCCACGTTCTCACCCTTCCAGCGAAAAGTGTCGCCCACCCGGTCGACGAATGCGATATGCCGAAAGCCCTGGTCGCGCACCAGATCACCCGTATCGAACCAGCAATCGCCCGGTTTGAAAGCGTCGCGAATCAATTTCTTTTCGCTCGCCGCCGGGTCGGTATAACCATCAAACGGCCTGCTGTCGGTGACTTCCGAAAGCAGCAGACCCACCTCGCCCCTGGCGACTTTGCACAGATGTCCGTTCGCGTCGCGGCGGGGCGCATCCGCATCATTGTCATAGGCCACTACGGCATAGGA
>JBFIIN010000029.1:0-15286 GCA_041601225.1 Oceanococcus sp. | reverse complement strand
GCCGCGCAGACTCACATGCGAATCCAGATGGCCCCTGGTCTTGAAAATCGCGACCGGGCCGGTCTGGGTCAGTGACAGGAAGCGGTGCGGATTGCGGGAGGACACCAGGGCATCGACGGCGACCTTGATGCTGCCGTCGGTGCCGTTCTTGAAGCCGACCGGACAGGACAGGCCGGAAGCCATTTCGCGGTGCAGCTGACTTTCGGTGGTGCGCGCGCCGATGGCGCCCCAGCTCACCAGGTCGGCGATGTACTGCGGGGTCAGTAGATCCAGGTATTCCACGCCGGCCGCGATGCCCATGTCGTTGAGATCGCGCAGCAGGCTGCGGGCCAGGCGCAGGCCTTTCTCGATCTGGAAGCTGTCGTCGATGTCCGGATCGTTGATCAGGCCTTTCCAGCCTACGCGGGTGCGTGGCTTTTCAAAGTACACGCGCATGACGATCAGCAGATCGGCCGCCAGTTCATCGCGCAGGCTGATCAGGCGTCCCGCGTATTCCAGGGCCGCCTTGGGATCATGGATGGAGCAGGGGCCGACGATGGCCAGCAGGCGATCATCCTCTCCGGCCAGCACGCGGCGAATCTCCTCGCGCGTATCGGTTACGGTCCTGGCGGCGGCGTCGGTCAGCGGCAGTTCGTTCTGAACGGTTTCCGGGGTCGGGACGGGCTGGATTGCGGCAATGCGCAGGTTGTCGGTAACTTGCATGCGAAACTCAGGGCTGTATTCGGGCGAAAAGCCGTCAATTCTAGCAATATTTGAAGCGCAATCCGTGATTGAGTCTGCCGAAGCATCGTCCCTGCCGGTCGCCGAGGTCCTGCCGGCGATCCGCGCGGGGCTGGCCGCGGGCCGCAATCTGGTCTTGTCGGCCCCGCCCGGTGCTGGCAAGACCACCCTGGTGCCGCTGGCGCTGCTGGACGCGCCGTGGCTGGCGGGCCAGCAAATCATCATGCTGGAGCCGCGCCGCCTGGCCACCCGCGCAGCGGCCGCGCGCATGGCCGACACCCTGGGAGAAAAGCTTGGTGAAACAGTAGGTTACCGAATCCGCGACGAGGCCCGCGTGGGAGCTGCGACCCGTATTGAAGTGGTCACCGAAGGCATTTTGACGCGGCGCTTGCAGACCGATCCGGAACTGCCGGGCGTGGGTTTGCTTGTCTTCGATGAATTTCATGAACGCAGCCTGCCGGCTGATCTGGGCCTGGCCTTGTGTCGCGAAGTGCAGGCGGGCCTGCGCGCCGACCTGCGCATCCTGGTGATGTCGGCGACCCTGGAGACCGAGCGCGTTGCGGCCTACCTCGATGCGCAGATTGTGGAGTCGGCCGGGCGCAGTTATCCCGTGGTGATCGAGCACCGGCCACCGCGCGCCGGGCAGAAGCTGGAGGATGCGCTGGCTGGCACGATACGTCATGCGCTGGCCCGGGATTCCGGCAGCATTCTGGCTTTTCTGCCGGGTGAGCCGGAGATTCGCCGCACCGCGCAGCGTTTGAACGATTTGCCGGACGGCGTGGCGCTGATGCCGCTGTACGGACGTTTAAGTCTCGATGTACAAAGGCGTGCGATTGCGCCGGTGGGTGCTGGGGAACGCAAGGTCGTGCTGGCCACGGCCGTTGCGGAAACCAGTCTGACCATAGACGGGGTGCGGGTGGTGGTGGATGGCGGACGGTCCCGCCGCGCGCGTTTTGATCCCAATTCCGGTTTCGCCCGCCTGGTCACGGTGCCGGTGACCCGGGCCGCAGCCGAGCAGCGCGCAGGCCGGGCGGGGCGCACCGAGCCCGGCAAGGCCTATCGGCTCTGGTCATCGGCCCAGGTTTTGGATGCCGCGGCACCGCCGGAAATCGCCGAAACGGATCTGGCGCCGCTGCTGCTGGAGTTGGCGGTTTGGGGTAGCGAGCCGCAATGGCTGGACTCGCCTCCGGCTGCGCACCTGGCCCAGGCCCGCGATCTGCTGATCCAGCTCCAGGCCCTGGATGCGCAGGGGCGCATTACCGCGCTGGGCCGGCAGATGGCCCGTCTGGGCGCTCATCCGCGTATTGCCCGCCTGTTGCTCGCGGGCAAAGCCAGCGGGCAAGCCCAGCTGGCCTGCGATGTGGCGGCCTTGCTCGAAAGTCGTCAGCCTTACCGCGGTCGGGACAGTGATTTGCATCGGCGCTGGCTGGCCTGGCGGCGCGGCGGCAGCGAATACGATCAGGCCGCGCGCAAACAACTGGAGCGGGCGGCCGCGCAGTGGCGCAAGCGCCTGGGCGTGGCGGATGCGCCCGTGCACGATGAAGATCCGGGTCGTTTGCTGTTGCATGCCTACCCGGATCGGGTGGGCCGCTTGCGCGCCGCTGCGCGCGGCCGCTTTCAGCTCAGCAATGGGCGTGGCGTTCAGTGTTACGACGACGACAGTCTGGTCGATGAAAGTTTTGTCGTGGTGGCGGATTCCGATGGCGCGGCGCCGGCCCGTATCCGTCTGGCCTGTGCGCTCAAAGAGGCGACCTTGCGGGCCGATGCGGCTGAGGCCATACGCCGAGTTCAGCAGGTCAGCTGGGATGGCCGCGCTGGCGCTGTGGTGGCCGAGACGCAGGAATATTTTGGCGCCATGTTGCTGGGCGCGCAGCGCCTGGCCGAACCTGATCCGGAGCTCGTGGCTACAGCCCTGTTTCAAGGCCTGTGCGAACGCGGCCTGGCTGCGCTGCCCTGGACGCCGGATCTGCTGCAGTGGCGTGCGCGCGTGGCTTTTCTGCACAAGACGCTGGGCGCTGACTGGCCCGCGCTGGATGATGTGAGTTTGCTCGCCGACGCGGCCTGGCTGCGACCCTGGCTGTATGGCCGGAGCCGGCTTGAGCAGCTTGGCGTAGCCGATGTGCAGGCGGCCCTGGAGGCTCAGCTCGGCCCCACCCAGGGCCAGCAACTCGATCAACTGGCCCCGCTGCGCTGGTCTTTGCCGGGCGGAAGGTCTGCGCGCATAGATTACAGCCAGGGCGAGACTCCGGTCCTGTCGGCCAAGTTGCAGGACATGCTTGGCATCACCCAGACCCCGCGGGTGGCCGCGGGGCGTGTGCCGGTCCTGGTGCATTTGCTGTCGCCCGCCCGGCGCCCGCTGGCGGTCACCCAGGATCTGGACAGCTTCTGGCGCAACGCCTATCCGCAAGTGCGCAAGGAGATGCGCGGGCGCTACCCCAAACACGCCTGGCCAGAGGATCCCTTCAGCTGAGTATGCGGGCCAGTTCGGCCAGCGCGGGCTGAACTTTTTCGGCCAGGCCCCAGGGCGGCCGCACCAGCAGCATGCCGCAGCAATCCAGTCCGGTGCCGGCCAGCCTGGGCAGGCTGAAGCGCAGCCGCAAGGTTTCGGTGTCCAGGTCCGCGCCGAGCTTGCGTTCCCAGCGATCCACGGCGTGGCGGCTCTTGATCGGATACCAGGCGGCCAAACGTCCGGTGGGCCAGCGCTTGTTCGCCAGACTGAGGTCAGCGGCCAGCCGCTCGAATTCGTCGGTTTTCTCGAACGGTGGGTCCAGCAGCAGCAGGCCGCGCGGGGAGCTGGGCGGGAGCAAGGCCCGGACGGCTTCGTGGGCGTCGCGCTGGTGGATGGCAACCCGGGCATCGCGGCCCAGATTGATCCGCAACTCGGCGCAGGCGTCGGGCTGCAATTCGCAGAGCAGCTGGCGGTCTTGCGCGCGCGTGTGCAGCTGCGCCCAGGTCGGTGAGCCCGGGTAGCGGGACCCTCCGCCACGCCACTCGACCAGCCGGGCGCGGAAGGAGCTCAGGAGTGGATTTTTGGCGGAGCCGGCCAGCAAACGGTCCACGCCTTGCGCGGCTTCGCCGGAACGCAGGGCCTCGGGGCTGCGCAGCTCATAGTTGCCGGCCCCGGCGTAGAGATCGACAAATACCCAGCCGCCGGGTTTCGCGCATAGCTCGACCAGGATCGCGTCCAGCACCAGGTGCTTGAACAGGTCGGCAAAGTTGCCGGCGTGATAGAGGTGACGGTAGTTCAAGGGTGCGGGTCCGAAAAGGGCGCACATTGTGGCAGTATCAGCAGCCAATTTCCGTACGGGCTGCCGCCGGCGGCCCAGACTCTGGAGTGATGTTCAATGGATAGTGTTCGCTTGTTTACCGCCGTGCTTCTGTTCAGCCTCAGCGCCGCCGCAGGCGCGGCCGATCGCAGCAAGGCCCCCAAAGAGGCCTATGCCTACATCATCAGCCCCAGCGACGGCGAAACCGTACCCGCGCGCTTTGTGGTGCGCTTTGGCCTGAATGGGGTGGGCGTGGCGCCGGCTGGTGTGGAGCGTGAGCACACCGGCCACCACCATCTGCTGATCGATGTCGAAGATCTGCCGCCCATGGATGAGCCCCTGCCGGCCAGTGACAACATCGTACATTTCGGCAAGGGTCAGACCGAAACTCTGGTGGAACTGGCTCCGGGCAAGCACACCCTGCAGTTGCTGCTGGGCAATCATCTGCATGTGCCGCATTACCCGCCGGTGAAATCCGAGCGGATCACCATCAACGTCATGGCTCCGCCGACCGCACCCGAATCCGAGAAGAAGCCCGGCATAGGTGGCCTGTTCAAGTAGGAGCCGCGGTATGACAATGCTTGATGCGCGCTGCTGGCTGGCGCCGGTTCTGTTGTGGGCCGGTGCGACGCAGGCGCTGGATTATCCGGAGTCGCCGCGCGGCAAGGTTGTGGATGACTACCACGGCAGCGCGGTCGCCGACCCCTATCGCTGGCTGGAAGATCCGGACGCGCCGGCCACGCGGGACTGGATCGCGGCCCAGAATGCGCTGACCGAAAGTGTGCTGAGCTCGCTGCCGGCGCGCGACCGGTATCGCCAGCGTCTGCAGGCCTTGTGGAACTATCCCAAGACAGGCGCCCCGCAGCGGCGCGGTGATCGGTACTTCTATCAGCACAATGATGGCTTGCAGAACCAGCCGGTGTTGATGGTGCGGGAAGGCCTGGCCGGTGAGCCCCGGGCCTTGCTGGACCCCAACGCCCTGGCCGCCGACGGGACCACCGCCCTGACGGTGGTGGAGCCGTCGCCGGACGGTCGCCTGCTGGCTTACGGACTGGCCGAGGCCGGATCTGACTGGAACCGGTTTCGGATCCGCGACGTGAAAACGGGCCGAGATCTGCCCGAAGTCCTGGAATTCATCAAGTTTTCCGGCGTGAGCTGGACCCATGACGGCAGGGGTTTTTTCTATTCGCGTTTCCCCGGCCGCGACGGGGTGTTCGACGAACTGGCCAATCAGCAGGTCTATTACCATCGGGTGGGAACCCCGCAGGCCCAGGATCGGCTCATCTACAGTCGGCCGGATCAGCCGCGCTGGAATTTCGACGCCCAGGTGACCTCCAGCGGGCGATATCTGACCATCGCGATCTATCAGGGCGCGACCGAGAACAATGCGCTCTACATCATGGATCTGCAGGATCCCCGGCGACCGCGGCTGGACGCGAACCCCCGGGCGCTGATCAGCCATTTCCGCGCCAATTTCGAGCCCCTGGGAAATCGGGGCAGCAGCTTGTTGATCCGCACGACCGATCAGGCCCCACGCGGTCGGATCATCGCCATGGACCTGGCGCGGCCCCAGCCGGCCTATTGGCGCGAGCTGGTCCCACAGGGCGAGGACACCCTGGAGCTGGCGCGCTATGTGGGTGGCCGCCTGGTGCTGGTCGCGATGCACGATGCGGTGCACCGGCTGAGCGTGCACGGACCGGATGGCGTCTGGCTGCGCGATCTGGCGCTGCCCGGGCTGGGTTCGGTGTCCGCCCTGTCGGGTCAGCCTGACGCGACCGAACTGTTCTTCGAGTTCGAATCCTACTTGCAGCCCGAATCGGTCTATCGGGCCGACGTGCGCAGCGGTGCCATGGCCGAATTCGCCCGCCCCGCAATCGCCTTTGACGCCACGCGCTTTGTCACCGAGCAGGTGTTCTTCCGCTCCAAGGACGGGACCCGGGTGCCGATGTTCATCACCCATGCGCGCGACCGGGTGGCGGCGCAGCCCCAGCCGACCTATCTGTATGGCTATGGGGGCTTCAATATCTCGCTGACCCCGAGTTTTTCGGTGGCGCGGGCGGCCTGGCTGGAGGCCGGTGGCATCCTGGCGGTGGCCAATTTGCGCGGCGGCGGCGAGTACGGCGAAGCCTGGCATGAGGCGGGCACCCGGGATCGCAAGCAGAACGTGTTTGATGATTTCATCGCCGCGGCCGAGTACCTGATCGACCAGGGCTGGACGCGCCCGAGTCAGCTCGCGATTGCTGGTGGTTCCAATGGCGGTCTACTGGTGGGCGCGGTGCTCAACCAGCGGCCGGAGCTGTTCGCCGCGGCACTGCCCGCGGTGGGCGTGATGGACATGCTGCGCTTCCACAAATTCACCATCGGCTGGGCCTGGGTAGGCGATTACGGCTCCGCCGACAATGCCGAAGATTTTCCCTATCTCAGGGCGTACTCGCCGCTGCATAATCTCAAGTCCGGTGCGGCGTATCCCGCCGTCCTGATCACCACCGGGGATCACGATGACCGGGTGGTGCCGGGCCATTCCTTCAAATATGCGGCGGCCTTGCAGCATGCCCAAGGTGGTTCGACGCCAACCCTGATTCGCATCGAAACGCGGGGCGGTCATGGGCGCGGCACGCCCACCAGCAAGCGCATTGCCGCGGCCGCGGATCAGCTGGCGTTCATCGAGGCCTATACCCGCGGTGTGGTTCGCCCAGCTCCAGGGCGCACCAACTGGAGCCGGTTGATCGTGCACAGCGCCCTGCGCACCCGGAATTTCACGGCAGCTCAGAAGTAGTAGGAGTACTCGAGCTGCACGTGGTCATCGTCGGCGATGGACGCAAAGGGATTGTTTTCGGTCGGGATGTTGGAAAAGGCACGGAGTTCCAGGCTCAGCTTGGCGGTGCCACCCAACCGGCGGCTGGCTTCCACGGTCATGGTCAGGCTGTCGTCCTCCTGATCCATGACCACCCCGGCCAGCAGGGCGCTGTCGTTGACATCATTGAAGGCCAGCCGGGTGCCGACAAATACGTCATCGGCAAACGGATGGCCGGCCTGTGCGCGCCGCTCGTCGTACATGTATTCGGCGAGCAGGCCGATGTCGGCACTGCTGTCAAACACGCCATAAAAGGTGTATTCGAAGCCGCCGGTCGCCGCCACATAGTGCAGCTGGTCCAGAACCGGCGGGGCCTGCGGATTGGCCGGGTTGGGCGCCAGCACCGATTGATCGCGATAGAGCGCTTCCAGTTTGAGCAACCAGCCGCCCAGGGTCAGCTGCGCGTCCAGGCTGGTCTGGTCCACCAAGCCGTAGAACGGCACCAACTTGAATTCGCTGGGCATGAGGTTGTTGCTGGCGCCGGCTTCCTGCGCAGGCAATTGAGAATTTTCCAGGTCGCCCGAAAAATCGGTAAGGGAGGGGTTCGAGGGCGCCGCCGTGGGATCTGAGGAATCCTTGGGCGTGGCCAGCAACTGAGGATCGCGATTGGTGCCGGAGAAGTGCGCGATACCGTAATCCAGCGGGCCGACATAGCCCTGGAAGCGCACCGCCCAATCCAGGTGTTTGTCTTGATCGGCGTGTTCGTAGCGCGGGTTATCCACATCGACCGGGAAGGGGGTCGCCAGGCGACTGTCCGGGCCGGCAAAAGTCCGCTCCCGGAAATAGGGCAGGGCATAGAGCTGCAGCGCGCCCAGCCGGTTGGTCCAGCTCAGCCGGACCAGGGGCTGGCCCAGCTTGTCCTCGCCATCGATATTTTCCACCCCGTCGTCCTGATTGATTACGTCGACCAGATGCAGGATTTCGGTCTTGCCCCAGAACACCCGCGAGACGCCGATGCGCAGTTCCACTTTGCGCCAGGCCCGCTCGTAATACAGCTCGCGGATATCGAGGTGGCTGCGCTCATCGTCTTCATTGTCCCAGCGGGCAAAGGGCGTGAAGACGAAGCGGTGGTCGCCGCGGTTCCATTCGGCCAGGTACTCCGGTTCGATGGCCGCCGATGCCGAGACCCTGGCGCGATCACGGGAAGGGTCCAGGTCGTTTTCGAAGAACCAGCGGCCTTCCAGACTCAGGTCGACCTCCAGGCTCTGTTCGAACTCGGCGGCGGCCGGCGGGGCGAAGCTCAGGGCCAGCAAGGCCAGCGGCAAGGTGCGTTTCATCGAAAACTTCCTGCAGGCGGGATAGATTAGCGGGCGCGGGCCAGGCTGGCCTGGTCAAAGTCGGCTTCGTCCAGACCGTTGTTGAAGCTGATGTCGGCAAACTTCAGGGTGGTGCTCTTGCCGGTCTGGTGGTTGATCATTTCCATGCGGTGGGTGCGCCAGAACTTGTCCTGAAATTTCTCATACTCATGGAAGGTCAGGGTCTTGAGCAGGCTCTGCTTGCGGTCGTAATAGTCCACCTTCAGGACCCGGAATTCGGCCTTGTCGGTCCACACCACCTGTTTGGTATAGCCCGACTTCGGGTCTACCGGGTAACGCTCGGTCACATAGACGTCCTGCCCCTCGTAGGTTTCGTCGCGCAGATATTTATAGGTGTATTTTTCGACTTCCTGCGAAGAGATGTCCTCATAGGCGAATTCCGAGCCCATGAAGGGGCCGGACTTGTTGTTGGAGGCAATGCGCTTCACCCGTTTCAGGGCGGGCAGATAAAGCCATTGGTCATCCGCGCCATCCTTGTGGGAGAAGGTCAGCAGGGCGGTGCCGCGCACATCCTTGGGATGGTCGAAAATGATCAGGCTCTTGTCGCCGTCGTTAGCCACTTCCAGCGATTTGCTGCGCATCTCACGGCGGCTTTCGTCGCCATTGCGGTTGCGCAGTATCATCTCCAGGGTGCTCTGGCTGTCGCCCCAGTTCTCGTCACGCTTGTCGGCTTCGACCGCCAGGGCCAAGCCCTTTTCTTCCGGTGTTTCGGCGAAAGCGGGCAGCGTGATGGTGGCGGCCAGCAGCGCCAGCGCGAGATTACGCAGGGGCAGTTGCAGGTTCATGGGCAGAGTCCTCGATAGGTTTGGATTCAGGGTCCCGGTCCAGCGTCAGCAGCAGGGCGGGCAACAGGAAGAAGTCGGCGGCCAGGGCACAGAATATCGCCATGATGGTGATCTGCGACATGGACACGGTGGGATAAAAGGATGAATAGGTCAGCACGGCGAAGCCGCCGACCAGCACCAGGGACGTCACCAGCAGGGCGGTGCCAACGGTGCGGAAGGAGTACACCACGGCTTGTTCCGGTGTCAGACCCTGCTCTCTTCTGGCGCGCAGATATTTGCTCAGAAAATGAATGGTGTCGTCCACGATGATGCCCAGCACCAGGCCCATCGCAAAGGACATGGCGAAATTGATTTCGCCGTTGTACAGCGCCCAGGCGCCAAAGGCCATCGCCATGGGGAACAGATTGGGCACGATGCTGGTCAGCCCGAACTTCAGGCTGCGCAATGCAAAAATCAGCAGGATGGAGATGCCCAGCAGGGCCAGCGGTATGCCGACGGCCATCGACGTGAAATTGCGCTCGGCAATATAGGCAAACATGACCGCCGGCGAGACCCCATGCGTGTACATTTCAGGGGCATTTTCCTGCAGCCAGTTGGAGGCTTGCTCCATATACAGGCGGGTTTCGGCCGACTTGAGATGCTCCATCACCACGATGAAGCGTGAGGCGGTCTTGTCGATGTTGATGCTGTTGTTGAGATCCAGCCCGAACGGCAGGGAGAACTCATAAAGCAGCAAATACTGGGCGGCCAGATCGGCCTGCTCGGGCAGCCGGTACCAGTCCGGGTCGTCGCCATGCATGTTCTTGTTCAGACGCTTGAAGATGTCTGAAATCGAGGAGATGTTCATCACCTTGGGGTTCTGCAACCACCATTGCTTGAAGGCGTCGAGCTTGGCCAGATATTCCGGATCGGACACGCCGTTGGGTGCTGCCAGAGAGAACTCGGCGGTGTACAGGCCGGTGATGTTTTCGGCCATGAAGTCCGAGTCGTTGCGGAATTCGATGCGCTGGTCAAAGTAATGGACGAATTTGTCGTTGGCCTCATTCTGCGGGAAAAAGGCGCTGAGGCCGATGCAGCCAGCCAGGGAGGCGATCAGCACGCCTTTGCGGCGGGCGACGATCCACTGTCCCAGCTGCGCCAGCTGCGCGGATATGCGGTCAGGCCGCTGCTGCGGGGGGCGGATCGGCAATATGGCCAATAGCGCCGGCAGCATGACGATGGACAGCAGCCAGGCCAGCCCCGTGCCCAGGGCCGAAATATTCCCCAGATCGGCCAGCGGCGGGGAGTCGGCAAAATTGATCGACAGCAGGCCCAATGCCGTAGTTGCCGAAGTCAGGAGCACCGGCATGAAGTTCAGGCGCAGCGCTTCAATGATGGCCGGTCTTTTTTCCATGCCTTCGCGCATCAGCGCGAACATCGAAATCAGAATATGCACCGAATCCGCGATCGCCAGCGTGGTGATGATGACCGGCGCGATCACCGAGGGTGATGTCAGGCCGATGCCCAGATATCCGGCCAGTCCCATGCCGCCGCCTGCGGAAAACAGAATGACCAGGACCGTGGCGATCGTGGCGCTCACCGAGCGCAAAAGGATGTACATCACGATGATCAGGATCAGATACATGACCGGGTACAGGGTCATGGCGTCACGTTGCGAGGCCTCGGCGAAGGCATTGCTCATCATGTTGGATCCGCTCATGTAGATGCGGTGTCCCGGGTATTTGGCGAGCAGCTCATCGCGCAAGGCGCGGGCCGCGGCGACCGAGCCCGGTACTTCGTCCAGCGATTCGCCAGGGAACTGATGGGTCACGCTGACCGCCAGAACATGGCCGGTCGCTGACGTCAGGCGCTGCCTGAGCAGCGGCTCGGAAATGGCGATCTCCTTGATGCGCTGCCGACCGGCGGCGTCCAGGTCTGCCGGTTCGCCGGCCAGTTCGCTGACGATCAGATCGTCGGCGTCGGCCTGGGTGTGCTGATAGTTTGCTACCGAATCAACGCGTATCGAGAACGGCAGTTCCCAGGAACGCGCGGTCAATTCCTTGATCAGCGCCAGGGTATCCGGGTTGTAGGCGTCATCGCCGGGCGGCTGCACCGTGTACATCGTGGTATCGGTTTTGGTGTAGACGTTCTGCACCTCCTCGAAGGCCACCAGCTGCGGGTTTTGGGGCCCGAAGTACACGCGGTAATCGGTGCTGAAGCTCAGCAGGCGGGCGCCGCTCAGTGCGCCAGCCACGAGCAGCAGCGACAGGAGCAGCGCCGGCCAGCGCCAGCGGACGACCGCGTGGGCATAACGCACTATGAATTGATCCAGGGCCTTGGCCATGGGAATCTCCTGATGTCTTGTTGGTTAAGCGGCGCGGCCGGCGCGGTTCGCCGGTGCCCGCAAATCGTTGAGATAGGCTTCCAGGCCATCCATGCCCAGGCTGTAAAATTCGCGGCTCTGGGCACCCTTGGCCATGCCCACGCAACCTTCGATGGCGCTGATCAGAAATGCCGACACGGCCTGCACGTCGATGTCACTGCGTACATGGCCGCGTTCCTGGCCACGAGTCAGGCCGGCGACTATGCCCTCGCGCCAGGTCTGCAGGATGGCGTTGAGGCGCAGGCGAAAGCCCTCCTCGACCGGTGACATTTCCTGCACCAGATTGTTGAAGGGACAACCCAGGCTGAGAGCCATCTCGCTGCGCTCGGCGACCCGTCGGTGCAGCACGTCGATGGAACCGTCAATGACATTGTCGGCTTCCAGTACGGGCAGCCAGTTTTGCTCGACAAAGGGTTTGACGATCTCCTCGATCACCACATAGCCGAGTTCCGCCTTGCTGCGGAAGTGATGGTAGAGCGCGCCTTTGGTGACCCCGGTTTCCTTGAGGATGGTGTCCAGGCTGGCGCCTCGGAAACCGTTCTTGTGGATCTCATGGAACGCGGCTTCCAGCAGATCTTGCCGGGTTTGATCCGGTTGGCGTTTGGCGGGCATCAGCGACGGTGGTCAGGGTACATACCGACTAGTATGTATGAAGTTGAAAATGGGTGCAATCCGCGGCTGGTTTCCGGAAATCAAGTTCGTCACCAGGAACAAGGTTTGTCACGATGTCCGCACCGATCCTTGGCAACATCCTAATCCGCCCACTTTTCATAACCCGTCTGCGTTGGGCGCCTACTCGGTAAGATCAGCCTCGCACAAGAATCAAGGCTGCCCGGCATCGAATTGCCCCGAAACGGGATGCACGCGCATCGGCCAGCTCGATGCAGCGGGTTTCTGGAGAGACAGGGTTTACTGGAGCGCGATGCCGGGAGCAGTGGGCGACCTGGAGGGGTCAGGGCGCGACGCCGCAGGCTTATCCGCGGTCGGCTGTGCGAGACCCACCGGAGCCGCAGACGGTTCCGCCCCCGGCATGGATGACAGTCCGGAGCCATTGGCCGCGGAGGACAGCCGGGTTCCGTTCGCCTTGATGTCAGGAAAGTGGCCGGTGGCCTTACACCGGAGTGCGAAATCGCCCGCTCTGCGTCGCACCTCTAGACCAAATCGCCTGACGAATCACCGGAACCCGATTGCCATGGCGCTCTGGCTGCACTTCGATGCACGACACAGGGCGTTTGTTTGTCCTCTACGCCACACGTCATCTCGAATTCGCAGTCCGGCCCGATGCCCTTGCCGGAGGTCGCGCGTTTGGGGCTATTCAGGACGGCCCCCAGCGATGGGCGGAGCAGGGCCGCGTCTTCGTCGATCGACCTGACGCCCTATGCAGATTGCTGCTGCCGGTTATCGGTATCCTGAGCGCCTTGCAACTCAGGTTGGCACGGGGCTGTCCGGAGGCGGGCACTGCGGCATACTGGGACTGCCGCGGATCCGGCCGGCACCAGCCAACAAACCCAATTCCCAGAAAAGCCGGAGAGGGGAAAAACATGTTCAGTATCACCGCGAGCTTTGCTGCGCTCATGGCGCTTTGGTTCGTCGTCCTCTCGGCGCGGGTCTCGAAGACACGCGGCGCGACCAAGGTCTACCTTGGCGACGGTGGAAACGCCGCGATGTCACGCTCGATGCGCGCCCAGGCCAATGCCGCGGAATACATGCCGCTAATGCTGATCCTGCTGTTGCTCAACGAGGCCCAGGGTTCTCCGGTCTGGTGGCTCTGCTCGCTGGGTACAGCCATGCTGGTCGGCCGCCTGCTGCACGGCTATGCGATGTCGTTTTCTGACGATTTCCGCTTCGGTCGGTTCTGGGGGACCGTGCTGACCTGGGTCAGCCTGGTCGCCGGAGCCGGCGAGTGTCTGTGGCTGGTCGCCGTGAAATAAGGCCGGCCCCCGCGGCGTATTCCCAATCGCCCGCGGCCGTTCTTCGTCGTATCGGATCATTCACCAGCAGGCGGCTTCCGGAACAGGCGCCGATCCAGGCAGCCTTACCTGGGGTCGCGCGCTCGAGAATTCACTGCGGAAACCAAGAAATCGCATCACCAGGCCATCGGTTCCTACCGCCCACATTCCTAGCTCCGCTTATTGGATTCACGCGGAATTTTACGCTAGCGGTCATAGCCGGAACTATTGCCGTTTGAAAAAAAGTCGTGTGGATTCAAGGAACAAGCGAGGGCGTGTCATGTTCATGAATAAGCCGGGCTAGCCGTCTGTCGGACTTGCCCGATCGTGGCGAGATTTTCGCTGCCTGAGGCGGTTGCTGGGTGATTCTAAAGAAAATAGTCGGACTACTTGACGAAGGAGCGCGCAGCAAGCGGCCAGGTAGAGGAAATCGCAGTAGATCATGGTAAGTCCGACAGACTGCTAGGTCATCGCCCGCGGCCAAAATTTGGTGCCATGTCCAGATTCAGGTGCATTTCGTGTCGCCATTTTGTTGGGACGCGCCAAGCTCGATTCCTGCCGAACCTTGAGGGCGATTCCTAAAGTCCCAAACGCTTTGTGTGCTTGGGAGGGGATTGCCAGCCAAATATCAGGGAATCACTTTGCGATGTGCAATCGCCCAACGGGCGTTGCGACCACTGCACGGTCGGCATGGGGCGGGCGCCGACCCGGCGCCCACGCCGGCGCGTGCCGGCCGACATGCGGTCGCTTCCGGATTCTAACCTGGCAGGGCTTGATCGCTGGCGTGGTCAATCGCCAATTTCAGGCGAATGACGGCGTTGGTCCGGTCGGCCTGCTGGATGGTGAATTCGGCGTCTGAAACTGCTCTGCCGGCCTGCGCGGGCGCAGCCACGGCGATATCGAAGGGCACGTCGAGCTCGACGAAGCGGCGGAACTCGGCCGAGCCGCCGTGGCAGCGCAGGCGGCCTTGCGGTCGCATCATCAGGTGGGCGGCTTGCATGCAGCACTCCAGCAGATGTGCCGCATTCACGTGATCTCCTGAACCCTCGATATCGGGGTGCTGGGGATAGAAATCATCCCGGGTAACCAGTGCCGCGACCCGCGGGCCAGGGTCCCGCCCGCGCGGGGCGCCGACAAAACTGGGTCTGTCGCCAGTCAAACCGACAGCGTCGGTGGCTGCGAAGCAAAAGGCAGACGCCTTGATCCGCGCCGCGGCAAGGCGCGCCTTGGCTGCGGCCCGGGCCGCCTCGAAATCACCTGGGGCAAAGATGAAGCCGCGGTTCCTGAGATCAGCGGTTTTTCGTCCGTCCGCCCCAAACAGTTCAAAGTGGCTGATGTCGTCGGGCTGAAACCTGGCTGTGCCCGAGCAGGCGTGTTCGCCATCGAACCGCGCGGGCTGATTGCGCCACTCCATCCGGGTGAGCGCGCTGTGCTGCCCGGGCTCCATGAGCCCGATGGCCCAGCTTGCGGTGACGGCGGCGAAGTAACCGAACTCTTCAATGACGATCGGGTGGTCGGATGGCAGTTGCAGGAACGCCCAGCGCTGCGGGTCGAGATCGAACCGCAGTTCAACGCGATCAGCTTTCGCGGCTTTGACCTGGGCGAAATTCCGCTCGGCGCCAAGCGCCGCCATAAGCGCGCCCGGACTCATTTCGACACTTTGACCAGCAATCCACTGCCTGCTCATCCCTGCTTTCGTCCTGGAGCCTGCGAATAGGTGGCTCGCAAGCTGGTTCTGTCGCCCGCAGCCTAAAGTTCGCGATCGCCATCGTCCAGCCGTGCTGCGGCCCCGGCGCCAATGAGCAGGCGGGACTCAACATGGGTGCGAGCGGACAATCCATACTGCAGGTTTCGCGATTGCGTACGATAAAGCCATGTCCATCTCCGTCGCCATCCATCACCGCACGGCCTATTTCTATGATCGGCCGGTGCAGTTGTCGCCGCAGGTCATCCGCCTGCGACCCGCGCCACACGCGCGCACCCCGGTCACGGCCTACAGCCTGCGGGTCACACCCGAACCGCATTTCCTCAACT
>JBFIIN010000028.1:0-15397 GCA_041601225.1 Oceanococcus sp. | reverse complement strand
GATAAAGGCGCGGGTGCTGCTGGCCGACAATGAATCGGCCTGAGAAAAATCCATGGAGAAAAAATGACGACCCAAAGCGTCCCAGAACGGCGATGCTCCGGTGGCATCCGCGACGCCCCGCAATTCAGCGATCACGCGCTGCGCAAAGCGCCCGCGATTCTGAGCCATCAGCAAGAATCGGCACCACGACAGCAACTTGCCGTTACCACCCTGGCGGTAATCCGGGTCCAGAAACAAGGTGCCCAACTCGCTGCTGCCGGTCAGGTCATTGCTGAGCGAGAGGGTCGGAATCGGGTTATAGACGCCCAGTTCCCGGGACGCGTGCACGGAAAGACCCACTCTGTAATTGAAAAACGCATCACGGGTCCCGACGGCCGCAACGATGCCGCAGGTCCCGGCCAGACGATTTTGCGCGGTGTCTTCCAGAACCAGCAAATAGCACTGATCGCCCGGCTCCTGCGTTTCCTGGGCGAAGGCATTGACCGAGGCGTCGATCCGGCCGCGCAGCTGCCCGGGATCGTTGGGCAAGGTGGTCAACCCCACCCCGCTGCGGGCCGCCAGGGCCAGAACCCCGCTCAGGTCATCCGTTCGACACGGCCGGATCAGGAGCATGTGAGGGGCTCCGCGGTCGGGTCCAGGCGGATATCATCGCGCGCCAGAGCCCGCAGAAAACGGCCGTTCAGGCAGGCACGCTCGGCAAGGCTGGAAACCTCCATCCATTCCCGGTCGGAGTGGATGTCCCCGCCGACCACGCCCAGCGTATCCAGATTAACCACACCTGCGGCGGCCAGATTATTGCCATCGCAGCAACCGCCGGTATCGTCCCAGCGCAAGTCCACATCCAGGGTCTGTGCGATGTCTCGATAGTGGCCAAACAGCTGCTCCAGCGCCTGCGTTCTGGGTTTGGGTGGTCGATGAAAATCACCGTGCAGCTCAAGCCGAAAGCCGTCGCGATCGCGCCATGTCGATTCGATTTCCTCGAACATCCGGCTCACCCAGGCTGCATCTTCAAGCGCGCGCACGCGCACATTGAACCGCAGCTGCGCGAAATCCGGCACGCGATTGATCACCCCCCCCCCATGGACCGTGGCCGGATTGATCGTCACGCCGGGGCGCTGCCCGTTCAGATCATCGATCTGCAGGGTCAACTCGGCCAGCGCGCGAATCGCGTTGCGACCCAGCGCGTGATCGCGCCCGGCATGGGCTGTGCGCCCGGCCACCTGCAGGACAAAATTGCCGCTGCCCTTGCGACCCGCAGCCAGACTGCCATCAGGCAGCGCCGGCTCGAACACGAGCCCCAGCTGGCAATGTCTGGCCACCTCAGTGAGATAAGCCGCGGAAACCGGCGAGCCAATTTCCTCGTCCGGATTCAGCACCACGTCCCAGCCCAGGTTCCGGGCGGCGGGGTCGGCTTCCAACTGTGCCAGGGCTTCCAGCATGACCACCAGGCCGCCCTTTAGATCCGCGACTCCGGGTCCGTGCAGACGATCTGATGCAGTACGGACAACCTGTTGAAAAGGGTGATCGACCGGAAACACGGTGTCCAAATGACCGCCAAGGAAAACCCGCCTCTGACATTGCGGCCGCTTGCGGGCGCGCAGCAGATGTCCCAGTTCTTGCTCATGCCACTGCCCGCGCTCGTCCAGGCTGCGCAAGGCCGGCAACCGGACGAGTTCGACCTCCCCGCCCAGGGCCTCGAATCGACCACGCAACAGTTCTCCGACCTGATCGACTCCCGCAGCATGGAAACTGCCCGAATTGACCGCAGCGAGTTCGGTCACCGCTGACACCATGCTCTCGCTGCGCCGCTGCAGGGCCACCACGTCCGCATCCATCACTCATTCTCGCCCGCTGGCCAAGTCCGCGGGGAGTCTAACCTGCGCAAGGACCCAGCCGGGGCAAGAAGCCCCGGCTTTGCGGGGACATTCTCCGCCTTCGCGACCTAGCGCGCGCCGAGAATGGTGAAGACGACACGGCGATTGGCAGCACGACCCGCCTCGCGATCATTACTCGCCACCGGCTGGTCGAAGCCATAACCCTGCGGAACCAGGTTGTCGCCAGCAACACCCTGTGCCTGCAGGTAGGCCTTGACCGCCTCAGCGCGCCGCAATGACAGACCGTAGTTGTAGTCAGCCGAACCGATCCGGTCGGTGTGACCCGCGATTTCAATCCTGCGATCAAGCAAGGGACCAGCCAGCAGGATCGCCACGCTGTCCAGAATGTCCCGCGCCTCCCCGGTCAGGCGGGCCGAATTGAACTCAAAATTCACCCCTTTGAGCACCACCGAATCCGCGCTGGCGCAACCCTTGGCATCCACCTGCACGCCGGGCGCGGTTCCGGGACATTGGTCGTGGGCGTCGAAGACCCCATCACCATCGGTGTCCCTGCTCGCGCCGGTGCTGCACCCGGTGCTGTCCACGGCCCCGCCCGGTCGCGTCCCCGGACACAGGTCGTCGCCATCGGCTACGCCGTCGCGGTCGGAATCCTCGACGCAGTCGGCCCGCGATCCATCGACGCCAACAACCGCCAACGCGCAATCCTGAGGCGCGGCAAACCTGCCGGAGCCCGCCCCAAGGTCAATCTGGAAGCCGAAATTGAAGTGGCCGTCTACGAATGCGGTACGCCCCGAGGTGGCCTGGCCATTGCGTTCAAAATCATTTTCCTGGGCTATGGCCCGTATATCCATGCGCAAATGCACTCGCCGGTCGAGCACGGGCCAGGTGACCCCGGCACCAAGACTGACGGACGGGTGCACGTCATCGTCACCGCCGATGTCTTCATACGCGGCCCCCAATCCGGCGAGCACAAAGGGCTCCAGGCGACCCCAAGGACTCCAGCGCCGCACCAGATCTGCCCCAAAGTGCCACAACTCATCATTGCCTCCGCCGACATCGGGCTCGAGCTCTGCATAATAGCCGCCGAGTTCGAGCGTCCAGTTCGCGTAGTCGTGCAGCGGCCACCCCAGTACGAGGTGTCCCGCCGGAAAGCGGGATTCCCCTTCGCGCACATCGCTGGGCACCAAATAGGTCGCCATCAAACCAAAGTAGGGAGCTTGCTGCGCCTGCGCCCCGAAACTCGTGCCGACGCCCAATACGACTGCCGCGAACGCGACTATGATCCTTGCCTTCACAAACTTCTCCCTGTTGAGCTGGCACTGCGGCCGGAACCAGCCCAAGCCGCCAGATGACCCGTATTATAGGGGCAGTGAATGCGTAGACGAGCATGAATTCGCATAAGGCCTCAGCTTCGAAACGGGATGGACTCCCCCTCGACGCGCAAATGTTCGCCGTCGTGGCACTGCCAGCGCTGGCCATTGCCCTGATTTTCAGTGCCTGGCTGGGAGTGCGCAGCCTGGACCAGTTCCGCGCCGAACGGCAGCAGGATCTGCGGGATGCACTCGCGCGCCTGAGTTCCGGGCCACCTGCGGTCTGGGACCCGAGCACACTCCGGGATTTGCGCAACGCACATCCAGCCTGGAGCTATTTGGAGAGCCGTTCGATTGGGGGAGCCACACTGCGATCCGGCTCGCCCCCCGCGGGCCCGCTCGGGCAACTGCTGCGCGGCCCCGCAGCCCAGCTTGAGTTGGCGGACGGCCGGATCATCTCCGTCGCGACCGCCCCGCTGCCGCAACATGCCGGATTTGCCCACATCCGGCGCGCGCTGCTCAAAACCGGCGGGCTGGGGTGTTTGCTGGCCGGACTGCTCAGTGGACTGGCCTATTGCATGTTGCGGCGGCGGCAACGCGATCTCATGGACTGGGCCGCGCGCGTCGACAGCGGCCAGCTTTCCCCCATCCCACCCGGCTGCGGACCGCTGGCCGAGGTCGCTGCGGTCATTGTCCGCCTGCACGAAAGTCTCCGAGAGAATCTCCGGAAGCAGCAGCAGAGCGCAGATCGCGCGAGCCGGCTCGGTAAAGAGCGGCTGGCGAAACAGGAGACCCGGCTGCGCGCACTGGAAAGCGAGCGCCAGAATGTCAACCAGCTGCTCGCTTCGCGTTCCGAACTGATGTCCAGCATGAGTCATGAGCTACGCACGCCCCTGACCGCGATCATGGGCTTCAGCGACCTGCTGGGAAAGACGCAGCTCGACCGAGAACAGGACGAATACGTCCGCACCATCCGCAAATCCGCGCAGGGGCTGGTGGGGATGATCAACGACCTGCTGGACTGGAATCGCATCGAAGCCGGACGGCTGGATATCCACGAGGTCAGCTTCGACATCAGCGACAGCGTGGAGGACACTCTCGTCATGCTGGCCCCTCTGGCCTACGACAAGGGTCTGGAGCTGATATCGATCGTGTATCACGACGTCCCGCAGCGGCTGCGCGGGGATCCGGTACGGGTCCAGCAAATTCTGACCAATCTGCTATCCAATGCGATCAAGTTTACCGAACGTGGCGAGGTGGTCGTGCGTGTCATGAAAGACCGCGACAGCGACCGCGAAGCCCTGATTCGTTTTCAGATCGAAGACACGGGTGTCGGCATTTCCAAGGCCCAGCAAGCGCAGTTGTTCCAGGCCTTCAGTCGCTTCGAATCGGATACCAAGCAGCCCATCGAAGGCAGCGGACTGGGCCTGACCATAGTCAAGAAGCTCACCGAGCTCATGCGGGGTCGCGTTGAACTGGACAGTGAGCCTGATCGCGGCTCGACCTTTTCGGTCGTGTTGCCGCTGGCCAAGCCGTTGCACCCGTCGCCCGCACGCCCGCCCTGGGACGCCTTGCGCGGAATCCGCTGCTGGCTTCTGGAGCCGCATAAGATGGTACGCCTGTCGCTCAAGCACGTGCTGGAGTTCTGGGGCGTGGATTGCCGCGAATTCGACTCCATCGAGCAACTCCAGAGATCATTGGCCGATGCGAGAATCGGCACGCTCCCGGACCTTGTCATCCTGGGCATCAAGGCCGATGACAGCGATGACCCGTCAGTGGCGGCCGTGCTTGGCCTGAAGCGTGTTGACAAGCCCCCGCTCTGCTGCCTGGTCAATACCGTGGAGGCAATACGCCAGCGCGCTTTGCGCGAGGCTGGCGCTGACCTTGTTCTCCCCAAAGCCATTCCGCGAACCAGCCTGTACCGGGGTCTGTATGAAATGCTGGGAACGACGACGCAGCATATCGAGCCGGGGCTGGCGCTGGCTGATTACAGCGTCCTGATCGCGGAGAACAATCGAGCCAGCCAGCGTTATCTGCAGGCCCTTGTGAACGGTCTCGGCGCGCAGGCGATTTGTGCCGACCGCGGATCACAGGCCCTGGATATCTGGAGGAAAACGCCGACGGATCTGGTCCTGCTGGATCTGCACATGCCAGGCATGGACGGACGCCAGACTGCCAGCGCGATACGCCGCGACCCGCGCTCCGGGAAGTCGGTGCTCGTCGGGATGAGCGCCTATTTGCTCCCGGATGAGGAACGGGCTTGGCGCGATGCCGGCATCGACACCATTCTGGTCAAACCCTTCGACGAAACCCAGCTCTTGCGCGGCCTAGATCCCTGGCTACGGGCCGGTAAGCCTGCCGTTGCAGCATCCCGGCCCGCCAATGTCGACAAGCTGGTAAAAGATCCGGAAATGGTGATCATGATTCGCGAAGAGTTGCCTCGCCAATTGCAGGAACTCGATCAGGCATATGTCGCGGGGGACATTGTGGCTTCGCGTAACGCCGCCCATCAATTGCATGGCACCGCCGCGTTCTTTCATCTGCAACCGCTGAAGGACATCGTTCTTCGGATGGAGAAACGGCTCAAGGAAATCGATGATGTGAATGCCAATTCATTGCTACGCGATGATATGAGCGCCGTGCGCAAGGCTGTTGATGGCAGTCTGGCCGCACTACACGAAACCAGCCCTGCCTGACCACCGCGGATCTTGCGGGGCCATTATCGTTCGCGCTCGAAGCCGCGCCCCGACCGCACCTGCAACATGAGCCCTTTCATCCGGGCCACGGCAGCCGCCATCCCCATGAACACCGCGTCCGCGATCAGCGCATGACCGATATTGAGTTCCTCGATCTGCGGAATCGCCGCGACCGGCGCCAGATTGTCGATGTGCAGACCGTGTCCGGCGTGGACCTGCAATCCTGCCGCATGCGCCTGTTCGGCGAATCGCGCAAAGCTCGTCAATTGCTCCGACCGGGCGGCCGGATCAGCAAGTTGCGCGTAGTGGCCGGTATGGATTTCCACCGCCTGAGCGCCCGTGGCGACCGCGGCCACCAGCTGCGAGTCCTCGGCTTCGACAAACAGGGATACCCGACTGCCCACGGCACTTAAGCGACCTACGACCTCGCGTACTCGATCCAACCGCGCGACCACGTCCAGGCCGCCCTCGGTTGTGACTTCCTCGCGCTTCTCCGGAACCAGACAGCAGGCTTGTGGCTTGACCCGCTCGGCAATTCGCACCACCGCCTCATCCAGCGACAGTTCCAGATTCAGGGGCACTCCAAGATTGCTGCGCAGGTCGAAAATGTCTGCTTCCTGAATGTGCCTGCGATCCTCACGCAAGTGCGCGGTGATGCTATCGGCCCCGCTCCCCTGGGCAACCAGTGCGGCGGCCATGGGTGACGGATAGGCGGTACCACGTGCCTGACGCAACGTGGCTATGTGATCGACATTGACCCCCAAGCGGATTGCCGCCGCAGCTGGATTCGGTGTCATGCACAACAACCTTTTATCGAGGCAATCCACCCAGGGCAGCGATAAGATCGCGGCCTGTCGCAGCGGATTACGAAATGGGAATCGGTGAATTCTACTCGGTCGCCTGCGCCCTGGCCTGGGCGATTGCGGTGATCTTGTTCAAGCGCTCCGGAGAGACCATGCCGCCAATGGCTCTCAACTTGTTCAAGAACGTGCTCATGCTGGTGCTGCTGGGGCTGACTGCACTGGTTCTGGTCCGGGAGGTGCCCAGCTTGCCACAGGCCGCAATCTGGATCTGTCTGATCAGCGGCGTCATCGGGATCGGCTTTGGCGACACCTTGTATCTCTCCGCGCTCAATCGTCTGGGTGCCGCGCGGACCGGAGTTGCGGGAATGCTCTACAGCCCGTTCGTCGTGCTGCTGTCGATTCCGTTCCTTGGCGAAAGGATGGTCGCCTTGCAATGGCTGGGGTTTGGCTTGGTCCTGCTTGGCCTGACCGCCGTCAACTGGCCGGGGCGGGTCCGTCTGGAGCAAGTCGGCGCCCCACTTGGCCTGGCCTTTGCCGCGCTGTCGATGCTAGCCAATGCCCTGAGCATCGTCATGGTCAAACCCCTACTGGAATCTGAAAACTTCTTCTGGGTGGTCACACTGCGCATGCTGGGCGGCACGCTGAGCATGCTGATTTACCTGCTGCTGACGCGCGCGCTGCAGCCGACTCTGGCCCACTACGGTCGCCCCCATCACTGGCCCACGCTATTCGCAGGGGCTTTCATTGGCTCCTATATCGCCATGCTGCTGTGGCTGGCGGGCTACAAATATGCCCCGGCATCGATCGCGTCCATCCTCAATGAGTCCGCAAGCCTGTTCATCTTGCTGTTGGCCTGGTGGTTGCTGGATGAACGCTTTGCAAGACGCCAATGGTGGGGGTCAGCCCTGGCTTTTGTCGGTCTGGGCTTCGTGATAACGGCGTAGGCTGCGCAGGATCAGCGCCGACTTCAGGGGCCCCCCGGGAATATGTTCGGCCAGGGCATCGCCGAGCAAACGCCGACTCTGATTTAGCGCCGGTCCGTCCTGGGTCTGCGCCAAGGCCAACAACGCTGGCCCGGGCACCGCCGCAGACTCCGAGGCGGCAACCTCCTCAACGCCCAGACCGCTGCGCCACCGGTAATGCCGCGCCGGGTCGACCGCGCCGCCCAGCGCGGTGCGGGTGGGGTCGAAACCGTAGCCCAGATGCTCGAGCAATTTCCATTCAAAACGGCGCAATGCCGAGCCGGCATGAGCGCGCGAAGCGAGCACCCGAACACTGCGATCATAAACATCAAACATCTCCGGGTGCGGATCTTCCCGCGCCAGGAGGCGCAGCAAGAGCTCGTTCAGGTAAAACCCGCACCAGAGCCGTTCACCCGGCAGGTCCAGCGCACGACCGTCGGACTCGCACTGCGTGAGGCTGCCCAGCTCGCCTCGACGCGTCCAGCTGATCCGCAGCGGCCGAAACAGCTGCAACTGGCCGGAGCCTCCGCCGCGACCGGCTTTGGCTCCACGGCACACTAGGGCAACCCGGCCATGCTCCCGGGTAAAGAGATCCAGCAGCAGGCTGGACTCCCGGTAATTCCTGCGATGCAGCAGCCACGCGCGCGCCGCATCCGCGCGCTGGGTCATTGTCCGTCGCCGCCATAACCAAAGGCCTGGAGACTGCGCTCATTGTCCGCCCAGCCCTCGCGCACCTTGACCCACAAATGCAGCTCAACCGGCATTCCCAGCACCGCGGTCAGGGTCCGTTGAGCACTCGCCTGCAAACGCTTCAGCGTGCTGCCCTGTGCCCCGATTACGATGCTCTTGTGCGAGGCCTTGTCCAGCCAGATCGTGGCATGAATCGTTTGGGTACCGTCTTCGGTGCTGCGATCGTCCACAGTGACCGCCACGCGGTAAGGCAGTTCCTGATGCATGCGCAGAAACACCTGCTCGCGGATACGCTCAGCGATCATGAATGATTCGCCTTGCGGAGTCGTAAGATCGCTGGGGTAGAAGCCCTCGCCAGCCGGCATCCGCCGCAGAATTTCAGTCTCCAGAGCCAGCAGATTGGTTCCCTTGTGGGCCGAAACCGGCACCAGAAAGTCCGCGTCGACGCGCTCACTGAGCTGATGAATCAATGGCAATAAACGCTTCTTGTCGCGCAAACGATCAATTTTTGAC
The DNA here is from genome assembly GCA_041601225.1 of Oceanococcus sp. Lineage (GTDB taxonomy): Bacteria > Pseudomonadota > Gammaproteobacteria > Nevskiales > Oceanococcaceae > JBFIIN01. The sequence goes on along the minus strand of JBFIIN010000028.1, from coordinate 6,588 downwards.
AGGACCAGGCCCAGGGGCGCCGCATTGGTCTTGACACGCCGCGCGAGTTCGTCGTCCGCGGCGGTCCATTTGCCGGCCTCGATTACCCACAACAGCAGATCAACGTCCTGCATGGCAGCGCGCGCGGTGCGATCCAGCGCGCGGTTCAAAGCCATGCCGTAGGTATCCGCCTGACCGGGCGTATCGACAAACACCACCTGATGTGTGTCTCGATGCATGATCCCGGCCACCTGATGCCGCGTGGTCTGCGGCTTATGCGAGACAATGCTGACCTTGCTGCCAACCAGGGTATTGAGCAGACTGGATTTTCCGACGTTCGGACGCCCGACCAACGCCACCAAGCCCGCATGCGTAATCATTTCTTCACCATCTGCTCGAGGGCCAGCCGGGCGGCCGCCTGCTCCGCAGCGCGCCGACTTCGACCTTCGGCCACAATTGGCTCGGCGAGCGCCGCTACGGTACAGGTCACTTCGAAGCTCTTGCGATGCTGCTCACCGTATTCAGCGCTGACCCGATAACTGGGCAAATGCAGATTGCGGGCCTGCAGCCACTCCTGCAAGCGGGTCTTGGGATCCTTCAATGCGTCGGAATCGGGCAACTCGGCAAGCCGGCTGGCGAACAAACGGCGCACCACGGCCTGCGCCTGGGCAAATCCTCCATCGATATAGACGGCGCCGATCACGGCCTCCAGAGCGTCCGCCAAAATGGACGCACGCCGAAAGCCGCCACTCTTGAGTTCTCCGGGGCCGAACTGAATCCGCTCGCCGAGCTCAAGCTCGCGGGCGATTTCCGCCAAACTCGGTCCGCAGACCAGATGCGCCCTGAGCCGGGTCAGACTCCCTTCGTCATCCTCCCTCCTGCGCCGGTATAGCTCATCCGCGACAACGAAATTCAGGATCGCGTCCCCAAGGAACTCCAGACGCTCATAGTGCGGATTTCCGGCACTGCGATGCCGCAGTGCGACATCGAGTATGGCAGGGTCAGCAAACCCGTATTGCAGTTGCGGAACCCCGCGATTCGCCGCCGTCGTCAGGGTCTAGCTCCCGCGACCCGACATGGGCAGCTGATCCTTGAACCACAGCACCAGGTCCCAATTCGCCACCAGATTCACCCGCACTTCATAGTCGTATTTCAATGCGCGGCCGTTCTTGCCCTTGATTATCTTGACATCCTTCACGGTGAGGTGTTTGACGTCCTCGATATCCCAGCGCTTCTGCATATCGCGCCGGATATCCCGAACGGTCGCCGCCGTATACTGCGGACTATCCGCGATCTGCTTGACCGCACCGGCAATCTTCATTTGGTTCAAATAGATCGGCAACACCTTCAGCGTGATCATCACAACGATGCCGAGCACGCCGAGCACAAAAAGCACCCCGTAAATTCCACCCTGCTGTTTTCGCATACTGCGCATCTTCATCCCCTATTTGATCCAGTTACCGATTCTCTTCAACGCCGGCCGATTGCGATCACCATCCCAGCTCATCCAGATCATAAACGCTTTGCCCACCAAGTTCCGCTCAGGGACAAAACCCCAGCGACGGCTGTCGTCGCTGCCGTCGCGATTGTCGCCCATCACAAAATAATGACCGGCCGGCACTTCGAAATGGCCATCGGCTGCCGGCCGGTGCGGGCTCACCAGAACCGCGTGGGTCAGCGCGTCCAGCGTCTCGTCATACTGTTCAGCCAGAACCTCGCCCCGGCCACTTTCGTCGGTGTAGTAACCCGCAAGCTGCTGGGGCATGGCCCGACCGTTGATGAACAGCTGCTTCGACCGATACTCAATCTGATCGCCCGGCAAACCGATGACCCGCTTGATGAAGTCCTTGCTGGGGTCCGCGGGGAAGCGGAAAACCATCACGTCACCACGTTCGGGCAGGCTCAAGGGCAGAACCTCGGTGTGCACCACGGGCAAGCGGATTCCGTAGGCGAACTTGTTCACCAGGATGAAATCGCCAACCAGCAGAGTGGGCAGCATCGAGCCCGAGGGAATTCTGAATGGCTCCACAAGAAATGAGCGCAGCAAGAGCACCAGCAGGATGACTGGAAAAAAAGAACGCGAAAACTCCACGATCTGGCCGGTCTTGCCCTCAGCCTGCGCGTCGCCGCGGCGCGGTCGCAGCCACCAGGCATCCAGCGCCCAGATTCCGCCGGTCACAACGGTCAGAATTACCAGCGCGGCCGAGAAATCGAAATGAATGTCACTGGGCATCAGTCCTGCCCTCCGCGCTTGAGCACGGCCAGAAATGCGTCCTGCGGGATTTCTACACTACCGAACTGTTTCATGCGCTTCTTGCCGGCCTTTTGTTTTTCCAGAAGCTTGCGTTTACGCGTCGCATCGCCGCCATAACATTTCGCGGTCACATTTTTGCGCAAGGCTTTCACGGTGCTCCGCGCAATGACCTTGGAACCGATGGCCGCCTGAATTGCAATATCGAACATCTGGCGCGGAATGAGTTCCCGCAGAGCCTGGGCCAGCTCGCGCCCGCGCCGGTCTGACTCCGAGCGATGGGCGATATGCGCCAGGGCGTCGACTTTCTCGCCATTGATCAGCACTTCGACTTTGACGAGGTCCGAGGGTTCAAAGCGGGCAAACTCGTACTCAAACGAGGCAAATCCTCGACTTACTGACTTCAAACGATCAAAAAAATCCAGCACCACCTCGGCCAGTGGCAATTCGTATTCGAGAGCAACCTGGGTCGCGTGGTAATGCAATTTTTTTTGCACACCACGCTTCTCGATGCAGAGCTGCATGACTGCTCCCACATAGTCTTTGGGCATCAGCAATCGGGCCAGGATTATGGGCTCGCGCACCTCATCCAGCGCCGCGGGCTCGGGCAGATCGGCGGGATTTTCAATATGTACGACGGCGCCGCCGCGCTTGATGACTTCATACACCACGCTCGGAGCGGTCGAGATCAGGTCCAGCTGATACTCGCGTTCCAGGCGCTCCTGAACGATCTCCAGGTGTAACATGCCCAGAAAACCACAGCGGAATCCAAAGCCCAGCGCGCCTGAGGTCTCCGGCTCGAAATGCAGCGCCGCATCATTCAGGCGCAGCTTCCTCAGCGCCTCGCGGAAATCCTCAAAGTCCTCCGAATTAACGGGGTACAGACCCGCGAAAACGCGCGGTTGTACCTGTTTGAACCCCGGCAGGCGCGCTGATGCCGGGCGGTCCACGGCCGTGAGGGTGTCCCCGACCGGCGCGCCGTCAATCTCCTTGATACCTGCCACGACGAAGCCGACTTCGCCGCACTCAAGCGCCGCGCAGGTGGTGCGCTTGGGCGAGTAAAATCCCACCGCATCCACCAGATGAGCCTGCCCGGTCGACATGACCTTGATCTTGCTGCCGGCGGCCAGGCGGCCACTGACCACGCGCACCAGAGACACGACCCCCAGATAGTTGTCGAACCAGGAATCCACGATGAGGGCCTGCAGGGGATCCTCAGGCTCACCCTTTGGGGGCGGAACCTTGGTCACGATCGCTTCCAGAACCTGCTCAACGCCCAGACCGGACTTGGCGCTGCAGCGCAGGGCATCATGGGCCTCGATACCGATAATGTCCTCAATCTGGAGCGCGACCCGTTCAGGCTCCGCGGCCGGCAGGTCAATCTTGTTGAGTATCGGAACCACTTCCAGGCTCTGCTCGATCGCGGTATAGCAATTCGCGACGCTTTGCGCTTCGACCCCCTGCGATGCGTCGACCACCAGCAAGGCGCCCTCACAGGCCGCCAGAGAACGTGAGACCTCATAGGAAAAATCGACATGGCCCGGTGTGTCGATCAGGTTGAGCTGATAGGTCTGCCCGTCTGCGGCTGTGAAGGGCAAGCGCACGGCCTGCGCCTTGATCGTAATCCCCCGCTCCCGCTCAATGTCCATGGAGTCGAGCACCTGTGAGCCCATTTCCCGCTGGGTCAGGCCGCCGCAGATCTGGATAAAACGATCAGCCAGCGTCGACTTGCCATGATCAATATGGGCGATGATTGAAAAATTGCGTATCCGGGATTGCATGGGGTGCGAATCACTGCTTTGGGGGCTGGGAAAAAGCGCGCGAGTATAACCGAGCTATCGCGTGGCGCCGCCTCACCGTCGCGAATCGCTCCAGCCCGGGCTCAGTCCGCCAGGTAGTCTCGAACGCGCGCGCTGTCCAGAACTACGCGGCACAGGACAGCCCCCTGGGCATCGGCCAGCACGGGCACTTGCAGCCCGTACCGCTGCTTCCATTCATCGCGATCATCGACGCAACGACGCTCCAGCAGGATCCGGCCCGAAAACTGCTCTTCCAGGTCTTCTTCAAGCTGATCGCAAAGGTGGCAACCCGGTCGGGAGTACAGCACCACCGACTTCATCGTGACTCCATGTTCAAGGCCAGAAACAGGCTGCGTGACCCGCGATATACCAGCAAGGGTGCGGACTCACCCATACCCAGCCTGCCAGCCAGTTCGCGAAAATGCGCGACATTCCGTACGGGTTCGCCGTCCAGCGCAGCGATCAGATCGCCCACTTGCAGACCGGATGCACGTCCCGCGCCCGCGTCCAGCGACACCACCACCGCGCCACCATCCAGCGCGTGCTCAGCCAGCTCGGCCTTTCGTGGGTCGCGAAGCTCCAGGCCCAGTCGGTCAATCTGGGCCGCCAGCGGATTTGCGTCTCCGCTCAAGCTCCCCAGCATCAGCCGCAAGCGCTGCCGTCGCCCGTCGCGCAAGATGCGCAGAGACACCTTGTCGCCCGGGGTCAAACTGCCGATCAGCGGCGGCAGGGTCCGCGACTCTTCCACCGCGACCCCATCGACGGACAGGATGATGTCGCCGACCTGAATGCCTCCTTGCGCAGCTGGGCTGTCGGCCACGACCTGGCTCACCAGGGCACCCTCAGCCTTGTCCAGGCCGAAACTCGCCGCCAGGCCCCGATCCACCTCCTGAATGACCACACCCAGCCAGCCGCGGCGCACTTCTCCGTAGCGACGAAGCTGATCGACCACACGCACTGCGGTGTCTATCGGGATTGCAAATGACAGGCCCATGTATCCACCCGTCTGGCTGTATATCTGCGAATTCACGCCGACCACTTCACCGTCGAGATTGAACAGCGGGCCTCCCGAGTTACCCGGATTGATCGCGACGTCAGTTTGGATAAAGGGTACATATTGCTCACCCTGCAGCGCCCGCCCGGTCGCCGACACGATGCCGGCGGTCACCGACAGCTCAAAGCCAAATGGTGACCCTATCGCCAAAACCCACTCTCCAACGCGCAACTCAGCGGACTGGCCGAACTCGAGCACCGGCAGGTCCTCGGCCTCGATCTTCAAAAGTGCCAAATCACTGCGCTCGTCCGCACCGACAAGCTGCGCCGTGAATTGGCGCCGGTCAGCCAGACGCACCACAATTTCCTGCGCATTCCGGACCACATGATAGTTGGTCAGAATCTCCCCGCCGGCATCAATAACGAACCCGGAACCCAGCGACTGGCTTTCCCGTTGCTGTTGCTGAGAATCGGGTGTCTGGAAAAAATCACGGAACCAGTCACCAAAGGGGTGACTCGCAGTGGCATCGCTCGGCCCGGAGGACCCGCTGATATTCACCACTGCTGGCGCCGCGTCCTCCACCAGGGGTACAAAATCGGGCATGCGCGGCTCTGCACAGGCCACCAGCAGCCAAGGCAAGCACCAAACGATCCGCATGATCACGTCACGCTCATGCAGGCACGCCGTTCCAGCGCCGTCGCGCGGCGCAGAATGACCGGATGTGGCGCGGCCGCCCTGGTCTGCAACCCAATCAGCGCCAGAAACCCCAGCACCCCGCCTACCGCCGCGGCCCAGTCCTGGCCAGACGACAACCAGAAGCCACAGGCTGAACCAGCAAAAAGGCCCAGCAAGGGTCGAGCGTAAGTGGTCAGGCTTGCATGCAGAAATAAGGCTTCATCGACACCCAGGATCACCCAATCCCCAGCCGCCAGGCTCAGGCCGGGGTCGGCAAGGCGCAATTCCGGGGCTTCTGTACGAATCAGCTTGCCGAAGATCCCACCGCCACAGCCTTCACCCCGCTCGCAACGCGCGCAGCCGGCCTGAGTCCGTGTCCGGACCAGCACCTCGCCCCGTTCGGGAGACGCAACGACAACCACGGTCTGCTCAATCACTTGACGGCCGAAACTCGGCGGATGTTGTCGCCGAAGAAACGCACGGTCCTCTGCGGGACCTCACCGACCACCGTAATGTGGAAGCCATCGACCATCCGCCCGTAGGCATTGACGCCGCCCATGCGTGACACGCCGCGCCAGGCCAGATCCGGCAGATCCTGCCGGGCCGTAAAGACCGACACAGCGGCCAGACCATCGGTAAACAGCATATGTGCGATTGGCGCTCCAATCCCGGGAAGCTGCTGGTGATCCCGGGTCGCCAACCGGAAACCTTCCGGCATTTTCACCACTTCCCACTCGTCCGCGGGCAGGCGGTCTCCCGCGGCCTGCGGCGCGGCGTGAAACTCCGCGAGCCCATCCGCACCCAGCGAAGACTCAAACACGTCGTCGGGCAGCGCATCCGGAAAATTGATCTGGGTATAGACCAGCTGTTCGAGAATCTCATCCTGCTCG
>JBFIIN010000027.1:0-15443 GCA_041601225.1 Oceanococcus sp. | reverse complement strand
TCAACGTGCTGGAACCCGGCAACCGGGTGCTGGTTTGCGTCAACGGCGTGTTTGGCGTGCGGCTGGCCGAGATGGCCCGGCGCGCCGGGGCCGAGGTTGAAACGCTGGACTTCGAGTGGGGGCGCGCCGTGGATCCGGATCAGCTGCGGTCCCGCGTGCAGCGCGACCAGCCCTACAAACTGGTGTGCTGGGTGCAGGCGGAAACCTCAACGGGTGTGCTCAGTGACAGCCAGACGCTGGCCGCGATCTGTCGCGAGTTCGGCGCCCTGTGCCTGGTTGATTGCGTGACGGCCATCGGCGGCGTGCCGATCCGGGTCGATGAGTGGGGGCTGGACCTGGTCTACGCGGGCTCGCAGAAATGTTTGAGTGCGCCGCCCGGGTTGGCGCCCATCACGGTGGGCGCGCGCGCTCTGGAGGCGCTCAAGGCGCGCAAGAGTCCGCCGCAAAGCTGGTTCGCCGATTTCAATCTGCTGGGCGGTTACTGGGGCAATGGCGAAGCGCGTCGCGCCTACCACCATACGGCGCCGGTCAACGCGATCTACGGCCTGCATGAGGCGCTGAGGCTGCTGCTGGAGGGCGGCCTGGAGGCCTCCTGGGCTCGCCATGCCACCATGCAAAAATCCCTGCTGGCCGGCCTGGAGGTGCTGGGCATCGCAGCGATACCGCCCGCAGCGGAACGTCTGCCTCCGCTTACCACGGTCCGTATTCCAGACGGGGTCGATGACGCGGCATTTCGCTCCAACATGCTGACGGCCCACAATCTGGAAATCGGCGCGGGCCTGGGCGGCTTTGCAGGCAAGGCCTGGCGTATCGGGCTTATGGGCCACGGCTGCAACCAGGCCGCCGTGGATCGCTGCCTGAGCGCTCTGGCCGCGGGCTTGGCGGAGCAGGGGATTGCCAGTTCTGCCAGCGAGGCTGTGGCTGCCGCGCACGCGATCTAGGGCGCGCGGACGGCAAAATCCACCGTGAGGGTGTGCTGCAGGCCCGCCGTGTCCCGGTAATGCAGCGTCAGCGGCACGATTTCGCCCGCCCGCAGCGGACTGCGCGCCTGCATCAGCATGAAATGCTCGGCGCCGCTGCGCAGCGCCAGCTTGGTCGCAGCGGGAATTGCGAGTGATTCAAGCTGGCGCATGCCCGCCAGGCCGTCACGCATGCTCATGCTGTGAATCTCGGCTCGGGCAAAGCGCTCGCTATGGACGGCGGTGAGGGTCACGGGCCCCGGCCCCGGGTTGCTGAGTTCGACATACCCGGCGGCCACGCCTGCGCCGGGCGGCGGCAAACGAATCCAGGCTTGCCGGGCGATCAGATCTTGTGATTGGTGCCCACAGGCGCCAAGGATGCTGATTGCCCAGCTGAGCAGGGCAAGGCGGAATAGCGGATTTGGCGTCATCAAGGTTGGTCCGGCGGCGTGGGCACCCATTCTAAACCCGGGCATGGTCCGCCCGATCAGGCATAATCGACTGGAACCTCCTCCGGGATTTCGCGGTGACTTTAGTTGGAATTCTGTGCGCCCTCTTGTTGGAGCGCTTGCTCAGTCACTGGCCCTACTGGCGGACCCACGATCTGACTGCGGGTTGGCTGGAGTGGCTACGTCGAACCTTGCCCGCGGCCGCATTCTGGGGCTCGAGCTGGGGATTCCTGGTGCTGGTGCTGCCACCGACCCTGCTGGTTTATGCCGTTCTAAGCCAACTCATAGCCCCGCTCGGCGTGGTTGTGGAATTGGCGGGTTCGGTGCTGGTGCTACTGGCCTGTCTGGGGCCCCGCGATGTGACCGAGGAGATCGGCAGCTATCGTGCGGCCCGTGATCGCGGCGCCGAGGCCGCGGCGGAGTTGATCCTGCAGGACCTGATCGCCGGTCCGGAGCGGGGCGGAGCCGACCCCCACGGACGGTCCCCGGTGGCAGCCAGTTTCGTGCAGGGTCATGAACGAACCTTTGGCGTTCTGCTGTGGTTTTTTGTGCTGGGCGCGCTGGGCGCGCTGCTGTACCGTCTGGCCGCCTCGACCGCCGCGCATCTGCGACGCCTGGAGGCGAACGCGGAGCTGATACGGGGGGCGGACCGCTGGCATGGCCTGCTGGCCTGGCTGCCCGCTCGGCTGACAGCGCTCTGTTTTGTGCTGGCCGGAAGTGCGGATCATGCGGCGGCAGCGTGGCGCGACTGGCGACAGGCCCAGGAAGGCGCCCGCGCAACTGATGCCTGGGGATTGCTCGCTGCGGTCGGGATGGGCAGTTTGGGACGTGATGGTCCGGTCGATGAGCTGAGCCAGCTGGAGTCTGCGGTGGGTGTCATGACCCGCGCCTTGTTGATTTTTCTCGCGGTGCTCTCGGTGTTTACGGTCGGTGGCTGGCTGGCCTGATCGGGCGGCTGCTCAGGCGTTCCGGGACCACTGGGTTTCGGTATCGCTGCTGCTGCGCGCCAGACCGCGGGCCAGCACAAACATCAGGTCGGAGAGGCGATTCAGATATTGCGGAAGCTCCGCGCGCAGGGTCTCGGCTTCATGCACCGCCCACAGGCTGCGCTCGGCGCGGCGGCAGATCGTGCGGCACATATGGGCGGCGGCGGCGGGGTTGCCGCCCGGAAGCACGAAGTCTCGCAATGGCGGAAGCTCCGCATTCCGGGTTTCGATAGCCCGTTCCAGCTCGCTGACCTGCTCCGCTGTTACCAGCGCCAGGTCCGGCATGGCCAGCTCGCCGCCCAGATTGAACAGTTCGTTCTGAATGCGCGCCAACAAGGGGTCCAACTCGCCGGATCCGGGGCTGGCGCGCAACACGCCCACGCTGCTGTTCAGTTCGTCGACATCGCCAATGGCGGCGATCCGCGGATGGGTCTTGGGCAGCCGTCGATTGCCCGCTATGCCCGTCTCGCCGGCATCGCCGGTCCGGGTCGTGATTTTGCTCAGGCGGTTTCCCATGGATGGTCTCGACTCGTAACGGCGGGTGGAACCGCGGATAATGCGCGGCAAACAATGATTGGGAATTGACATGCTTATCGGGGTGCCGAAGGAAATCAAGGTTCACGAGTATCGGGTCGGCCTGACGCCTGCCAGCGCGCGTGAGCTCGCGCTGCATGGTCATCAGCTGTTGATCCAGCGCGGCGCCGGCGCAGGCATCGGTCTGCTTGATGAGGACTACATCGCAGTCGGCGCGGAAATTGTCGACGGCGCGGACGAAATTTTCGCCCGCGCGGAGATGGTCGTGAAGGTCAAGGAGCCGCAGCCGCAGGAATGTGCGATGTTGCGACCGGGTCAGCTGCTGTTCACCTATCTGCATCTGGCCCCCGATCCCGAACAGGCTCGAGCGCTTCTCGAGTCCGGGTGCATTGCGGTCGCCTATGAAACGGTGACCGATGATCGCGGGGGATTGCCGTTGCTGGCGCCGATGAGCGAAGTGGCGGGTCGAATGGCCATTCAGGCGGGGGCGCATTGCCTGGAAATGGAGCAGGGCGGGCGCGGCATGTTGCTGGGCGGGGTGCCGGGCGTTGCGGCGGCCCGCGTGGTGATCATCGGCGGCGGTGTGGTGGGGACCAATTCGGCGCGCATGGCCATGGGCATGGAGGCCGGGGTGACCGTGCTGGATCGCAGTCTGCGTCGCCTCTATGAACTCGATATGCAGTTCGGATCAATGTTGAACACGATTTTTTCCACCACCGATGCGATTGAGCAGTACGTGCTCAGCGCGGACTTGGTGATCGGTGCGGTTCTGGTGCCGGGCGCCGCGGCGCCGCGGCTGGTCACCGAAGACATGATCAAGCAGATGAAGCCCGGCTCGGTGGTGGTCGATGTGGCGATTGATCAGGGTGGCTGTTTTGAAACCTCGCGGCCCACCACCCATGCGGATCCGACTTATCGGGTGCATGACGTGGTGCACTATTGTGTCGCCAACATGCCTGGGGCTGTGGCGCGCACCTCGACCTTCGCCCTGAACAACGCAACCCTGCCGTTTGCCCTGGCGCTGGCCGACAAAGGGCCGGATCAGGCGCTGCGGGATGACCCTCACCTGCTGGCTGGCCTGAACGTCTACGAAGGGAAATTGACCTGTCTGGCGGTGGCCGAAGCCCTGGGTAAAAGCTGTCACGCGGCACGCACCGTGCTCAAGCACTGAGAATGTGCCGCCAGGTCAGATTGATCCGTTCGCCGACCGCGCGGCGGGTTTTCGGAACCTGATGGCGCCAGTGCTCCTGGGTCGGGCCGCGCATCACCAGCAGGCTGCCATGTTCAAGCTGCAGGGTGACGGTCGCTGATTTGTCGCCGCGGCGTCTGGGCTTGAACTGAAAGCGGCGCGTTGCACCCAGGCTGATCGAGGCGATTGTTGGGTGGAGTCCCAACGCAGCCTCATCATCGGCATGCCAGCCCATGGAGTCTTGGCCATTGCGGTAGCGATTGGCCAGCACGCCGTTAAACTCCGCTTTGAGGTCGTGCGCCAGCTGCTGCTGCAAGGGCACCAGGCAGGCCGGAATGGCCTGTGGCGGCGTGTCCGTGCCGGAATAGCGATAGCGCAGCTGGCCTTCTGCCAGCCATGCCAGGCGCCGTGGCATAGGCACGCGGCGGCCGGCGATCCTCAAGAATTCCTGCTTCCAGTGCAGTTGTTCGCGTAGCGCACAGAACAGGCGCGCCGCACCGGTCGCTGGCAGATACCCTGGCCAGTACCAGACTTCGGCGTGGGCCAGGTTCAGGCGCAGCGCGGGATCTGGCAGTTCAGGGCCAGGAGCCTGTCCGGCTTCAGCGGGGCTCATGGCTTTTTGGGCAGGCTGTCCAGATAGGGTTGTGCCTCGCTCGCCACCTGGCGCCAGGATTCACGCTTGGACAGGCGTTCCCAGTAGGCTTGGATATTCGGCCGATCCGAGAATGGGAAAACTTGCTGTGCATAAAACAAAGCCGGCAGAGCCGCGCAATCGGCCAGACTGAAATCTTCGCCCATCACGAAATGGCGGGAGTCCAGACGCTGCTCCAAAAAATCATACATGACCCCGGCGCGAAAGCACGCCTTGTCGATCTTGTCCTGCAGGCGCTCGGTTGCCGGTTTCCAGCTCTCAAACAGCAAGCTGACCACGGCGTCGTTGAGATAGAGGTCAAGCATCCGGTCATGCAAGCGCGTTTGGCGTGAGCGTTCCGGGTCCTGCGGTATCAGCCGCGGCGTGGTCGGATAGTGCGTATCCAGGTATTCCACAATGATCGACGATTCCGGAATCCGGTGGCCGTTATCGAGCACCAGCAGGGGAATCTTGCCCAGTGGGTAGACCTCCCGGTAGGCGGCGGCCTGGGCTGGGTCAAACAGCTGGGTCAGATGGGGCTCGAAGCCCAGCCGCTTCTCGTGGAAAGCCATCAGAGTTTTCTGCGAGTAGGTGGAAAGGGGAAAATAGTAGAGCTGCATGGCGGGATCTCCGGTTTTCAGCCGTGGTCGTCGCTGCGCGGCCTGCGAGTCGTTCAGTCTCGGCCTATGCGCGGCCAGACGGCGTGGCCCTTGGCGATGAACTCAGCCTGGTTGGCGTTCCACAGTTCGCGCACCTTGGGGCTGTAATTCAGATACAGCTTGCCAGCGACGATGGACCAGGCCTTTGGATCTATGCCCACCAGCTCCTCTTTGGCCGCAACGGCGTAGGCGCAATAGCCGCCGAATTGCGGGCTGTACCTGCCCGGCTCGGTGCGGAACAGTTCGCGGTTCTCCGCGCTGGCGAAGTGCCAGTTCACGCCGTTATGCTCGAGCTGGAAATCCTTGTCGCCCTTGACGGCTTTGCCGGCGGTGAAATAGGCCACCGGATCGTAGCCCTCGATGGCTTTGTTGCCAAAGAAACTGCTGTTCCATTTCTCCGCGTGAGCCGCGAGCGGGCCAAGCAGCAATGCCGTGAGCAGAGCGGCGCGTAGTCCCATGATAATCCTCCTGAGTTGGCAATGCCCTAAAGACCCGGACCGGGAGCGAATCCTTACGGCCGGGCAACCAGCCGCGATCGCATCAAGATTGTGAAGCGATCGATGGCCGCGTCGGGTACGGCGTGACGATTGCATGTCCACACCGCACTCGCGCCGATCATCAAGCGTGACAATCAGCTGATAGTGGGCATGGATATTGGCGCTTGCAACTCCAGCGCTCTGGGCGCCAGGACTGGGCCCCTCGGGGCAGGTTGGCGAAAGTTGCCGCGGGGGGCAATCTGACCGCCCGGATCGGGGATCAGGTGTTCCACAGCGCCGGTGAATGGGTGGCGGCCGCGGATTGAGGGAGTAAAAAGCGTGACAATCGGCGAATGCGCGCGGGTGGGTGCTAGAACGGCCAGATCAGGGGCGCCAGCAACACCGCGGTGGCGCCGACAACGATGGCCATGGGGACCCCCACCTTCAGGAAGTCGGTCAGCCGGTAGGACCCTGCGCCATAGACCATCAGGTTCGTCTGGTAACCCAAGGGGGTCGCGAAGCTGGCGGAGGCCGCGATCATCAGGCCGATCACGAACGGCATGGGGTTGACCTGCAAGAGCTCGGCGGCCTCCAAGGCGATGGGGAACATGATGACCGCGGCGGCATTGTTGGTGACGAATTCGGTGAGGATGGCGGTGACCAGATAGACGGCGAGCAGGGCCAGCCAGGGCTGGTCGCCGGTGAGTCCCAGCACGGCCTGAGCCAGGGTGCCGGCCGCACCAGTGGACTCCAGGGCCCGCCCCAGTCCGAACGCGGCGCCGATCGCGATCAAGAGCTGAAAGTCGACCTGATTAAACGCCGCTTCCTCCGAGCAGCAGCGGGTGACCAGCATGGCCCCGGCCGCGAATACGGCGGCCTGCAGCATTGACAGCGTGCCGGTGGCCGCTAAACCCACCATGGCGAACAGGATCAGCAAGGCTATACCGGCCTGTTCACGATTGGGGGGCGCGGCGCCATCGATGCGACTGACCAGGAAGAAGTCGCGGGCATTGCGGTTCTGATTGATGAAGGAGGGCAGACTTTCGATCAGCAGTGCGTCACCCGGCTGCACGCGAATATCGCCGATTCGCTTGCGGATGCGCTCGCCGTCCCGCGCCACCGCAATGACCACGGCGTTATAGCGAGTGCGGAATTCGCCTTCGCGGATGGTTTTGCCAACGATCGGGCATTGCGGACCCACGACTGCTTCAGACAGCACCCGCTGCGAACGGTGGGAGGCCAGTTTGAATACCTGGTTTGAGGACGGTTCCAGGCCACCGATGCCTTACAAATCGATGACTGAATCCACCACGCCCACGAACATCAATTGATCGCCCGGCTCCAGAACCTCTTCCGGTGAAACTACGGGAATGAGTTGACCGCGGCGCTGAATTTCCATCAGGTATAGCTGAGGCAAGTGGCGGAGGCCAGCCTGCTCGATGGTGCTCCCCACCAACGGGCCCTCGGCTTGCACACGCATCTCCACGACATACTCGCGGGGGTTGGCCAGTTCGGGATTGAGCGGCGGATAATTGGGCAGCAGTCGGCGTCCGACAGTCATCAGAAAGACCGAGCCGACAAATGCGCAGGCCAGTCCGAGGGGTGTGATATCGAACATTTGCAGGCCGGCGTGGCCGCGTTCTATCAGCAGGCCGTTGACGATCAGGTTGGTACTGGTGCCAATCAGGGTGCACAGACCGCCCAGGATCGCAAAGTAACTCAGCGGGATCAGCAGCTTGGAGGCCGACACCTTGATCGAGCGGGTCCAGTCCACCACCACCGGGATCAACATGGCCACCACCGGGGTGTTGTTCAGAAAGGCGCTGCCGCCGATAACCGGCAACATCAAGCGCAGTTGAGCACCCAGATCTCCGCGTGGCCGGCCCAGACTGGACTGCGCCAGCCGCGCCAGAACGCCGGTCTGCTTGAGCCCTGCGACGACCACGTATAGCGCCGCAACTGTGGCCAGGCCCGGATTCGAGAAGCCCATCAATGCGTCCTTGGGGCCCAGAATTCCGCTGACCAGCAGGACTCCCAGGCCGGCCATAAGGATCAGATACGGCCGCAGGCGCCCGGAGGCCAGGCCCAAAAATGTAGCGACCACAACGGCGACGGCGACATAGGCCTGGACACTCATGATTGCGGTGGTTTCCGGTCAGACACGGGGTGGGAGGCGCAAGCCTAGCTGAGCTGCGATCGCACGTCACCGCTGCTTCGCCTGCCCTGCGGTTTCCGCATATGCTTATGGCTGGCGTGCCGCGCTGATTGCGCGCCAACTGGCCGCGCGAGAACCCTGCGTGCATCCGGCAGGCGCGAAGAGCCGCGCGCCCGCCCGGGCCAGGCTTCGAGTCGGCGGTTCAGCGCGATTAGCAAGCTGTGTAGGATGCGTCCATGAGCGAATCAAGCCAGTCCGACCAGGCGCAGTTGGCCCAGGCTATCGAGTTCCACCAGAGCGGTAACCCGACGGCGGCCGAGCAGAATTATCGGGCCGTGCTGGAAGCTGACCCGCAGCAGCCCGACGCCCTGCATTTTCTCGGCGTTCTGCAGTTTCAGCGCGGCGAAACGCAGCAGGCCATTGATCTGATCACCCGCGCCATTCGCGTCTGCCCCGGCTATGCTGCAGCCTATAACAATCTGGGCAACATCCTGCTTGAGGGCAATCACTTTTCGGCGGCCGCGCAGGCTTACGAGAAGGCGACCGAGCTGGCGCCGGATCTGGCTGACGCTTACGCCAACATGGCCATAGCCTATCGGGCCATGGGCCGGATGGCCGAGGCTGTGGATGCGTTTCGCGCAGCCCTGACGCTGAACGCGCGCCACCGTCATGCGCTCTACAATCTGGGCAACACCCTGCTCGCCAAAGGCGCAATGGCGGACGCCTGCGAGTTCTTCAGACTCGTCGTGGAGTTCCACCCCGATTACATCCCTGGCTATCGGCGCTACGGGGATTGCCTGATCGGCCTGGATCGGCGCGCAGAGGCGCTGGAATTGTTCGTCCGCTGGCTGGAGCGCGACCCGGACAATGAGGTGGCACGTCATCACCATGCGGCGCTGAGCGGACAGGATATTCCCGCCCGGGCCTCCGACGAATATGTGAGCAAGATTTTTGATGGGTTCGCGGAAAGCTTCGATCACGTACTGGGCTTGCTGGAATACCGCGCGCCGCAGCACCTGGGCGCGGCGCTGGCTGCCGCCGTGCCGAATGCCCGCAAGCAGTTCGACATTTTGGATGCGGGTTGTGGGACGGGATTATGTGCGCCCGTTCTGGAGCCCTACGCCAGGCGGCTGGTAGGCGTGGACCTGTCCGCCGGCATGCTGCTCAAGGCGCAGAAGCATGAGGGATACCACAGCCTGCATCAGGCCGAGCTGGTGAAATTCCTGGGCGAAAATCCAGCGCGTTACGATCTCATCGTGTGCGCCGACACAGTGTGCTATTTCGGCGCCCTGACGGCCTTGATGCAAGCGGCCTATGCGCGAATGCGGCCCGGGGGTCTGTTCTTGTTCACCGTTGAGTCGCGCCCGAACGTGGCCGAATTCGAACTGAATGCCCATGGCCGCTACACCCATGGTGAAGCCTATGTCCGCCAGCAGGTCGTCGCGGCCGGGTTTGAAGTTCGGGCGTGGCAGGACGTGGTACTGCGCAAGGAAGGTCAAGCGGAGGTACTGGGTTTGGTTATTGTTTTGCACAGGCCCGAACAGTGAGTACGCGGACCAGAAAGAAGCGCAACAAGACCTACCGGCCGAGGCGGCTTCCATTCCAGCAGTTGCTGGTGCAGGCGGTGGCGCACCACCGCAAGGGGCGGGTGGAACAGGCCGAAGCCCTGTATCGACAGATTTTGCGCGACAATCCCGACCAGCCCGATGCACTGCAGTTTTGCGGTGTGATCGCTTTTCACCGGGGCGAGCATGCACGGGCCCAAGAGCTGATCCAGCGCGCCATCACGCTCAGCCCCGCGTATGCGGGCGCACATACCAATCTGGGCAATATCTACCTGGAAACCGGCGCGTATCAGGCCGCCGCCGACGCCTATGCACGGGCGGCAGAGCTGGCGCCGCAAGACCCCGATCCGCCGGCCAATCTGGCGGTGGCCTTGCGCGCCCTCGAGCGGCCGGATGAGGCAATAGAAAGCTTTCAGCACGCCTTGCGCATTGACCCGCATCATGAAAAAGCGCTCTACAACCTGGGCTGTACCCTGCTGTCGCGCGCCGGGTTTGAAGAAGCCATTGCCGTGTTTCGCACTCTGGTTGCTCGGCACCCGGAGTTTTCGCCAGGCTATCGGCAACTGGGCCGCTGTCTGACCGCTTTTGGGCGTCAGGACGAGGCCGCCGAGCTCTTTCGATCCTGGCTGGCGATTGATCCGGACAATCCGGTGGCCCAGCATCATTACGCGGCGACTGCCGGGAATGCGATTCCCGATCGCGCGGCCGACGGCTATGTTGCCGAGATCTTTGATCGCTTTGCCAGCAGTTTCGATGCTGTTCTTGCGCGTCTGGATTACCGCGCGCCGCAATTGATGGCCGAGGCGGTACAGGCCCTGCTCCCCGCGCCGACCGGGCAGTTGGCAGTCCTGGACGCCGGTTGCGGCACTGGCCTGTGCGGGCCATTACTGCGTCCCTATGCCGCCCGGCTCATCGGCGTGGATCTGTCCGCGGGCATGCTCGTCAAGGCCGAGCAGCGTGGTGGATACGACAAGCTCGTCAAGGCGGAGCTCAGCATATTCTTGCAGGATCACCCTCCGGCCTACGATCTGGCGATATGTGCCGACACGCTGTGCTATTTCGGGGTGCTGGACAAGGTGCTGCCACACTTGGCGCAGAGCTTGCGGCCCGGTGGTCTGCTGGTGTTCACGGTCGAGAAACTGGAGCCCGGGCAAGCTCAGGATTTCCGTTTGAACGCGCATGGTCGCTACGCACATCAGGCCCGCTATGTTGAGGAGTTGCTCGTGACGGCAGGCCTGACCGAGGTGCGACTGAGCGAACAGATATTGCGCAACGAGGCGGGTGCGCCGGTGCAGGGCCTGTTGGTGAGTGCCTGGCAGGCGGGCGCTTGAGAGAGGATCCAAGACGATGGCTGACGATCAAGCTGAATACCGGATTGACCAGGAGCAGGATCAGTTCGTGCTGCGCGCGCGGTCCGGTCAGGCCGTCTTGACGGTGCGCGACGCCGCCAGCGCCGCGCACTATCTGGAGCTGCTCAATCGTGCGTACCGCGCCGGGTTCAAGGCCGGCCTGCGCCAGGCACGCCGTGGCTGATCCGTCCATTACGCTGGAGCTTGCTCTCAGTGCCGCCCAGCGCGATGCCTGTTTCGGCGTCATTCAGGAACTGCGCCCGCAGCTGAATCTGGGCGAATTCCGGCGGCGGGTGGCGCGCCAATCGCTGCAGGGCTATCAGTTGCTGGCGCTGCGGGTTGACGACAGGGTGGCTGCGGTCGCGGGGTTCCGCATCTACGACACCCTGGCGTGGGGCCATGTGCTGTACATAGACGATCTGGTAACCACCCGGCAGCAGCGCTCGCAGGGCTACGGCCCGCGCTTGCTGGACTGGTTGCAGGACCATGCGCGCGACCAGGGCTGTACGCAATTGCATCTCGATTCCGGGCAC
The DNA here is from genome assembly GCA_041601225.1 of Oceanococcus sp. Classification (GTDB taxonomy): domain Bacteria; phylum Pseudomonadota; class Gammaproteobacteria; order Nevskiales; family Oceanococcaceae; genus JBFIIN01. The sequence continues at coordinate 3,958 of JBFIIN010000027.1, read as the reverse complement.
CAGCGGGTCGATGCGCATCGCTTTTACCGGCGTGAGGGCTGGTGCGACAGCGGCTTGCATTTCTGGCGACCGGTTTAGGGACTAGAACCAGTCGGTCTGGCTTGGCGAATCGCACTGCGCCAATTGCAGCTCGTCGTCTGCTGGAGCGTTGGACAGGAGTGGCGATAGCCTCGGGGACTGCAGGTCGGCGAGCATCCGCTGATGCTGGCACTGCAGGGCGTCCTGCAGTTCCTGGCGCATGGCGTGCTGTGCCTGGGCGCGGATGTCCTGCGCCAGTTGCTGGGTGCTGGGGCCTTGCCCGGCGCTGGTCAGAGGCAGAAGGCTGAGTGCGGCGATGCTGAGAAACTTGACCATGACGATCTCCGGCGTGGGGATATGCACTCCCGATGGCCAGCATGATATTCTTCGTATGTGCCATACAAAATAAGCAAAAGACCATTTTTCAATTGCATTTTTGCAATATCATGAACTGGGACGATCTGCGTCTGATTCAGGCGATTGGCGACGCGGGATCCATGGCGGGAGCTGCGCGCGCTCTGGAATTGGACTATTCCACAGTTTTTCGCCGTCTCAATGCCCTGGAGAAAGATCTTTCGACCCGCCTGTTTGAGCGCACCCGGACCGCTTGCACGGCAACCCTGGCCGGTGAGCGCATGCTTGGTGCGGCGACTGCCGTTCGCGAGTCCGTGGATTCGGCACTCCTGGAAATCGCAGGTCAGGATGCACGGCTTACCGGCATCATTCGGGTGACGACGACGCCCAGTCTGGCGCAAGCCTTGATCATTCCCTTGCTGGGCGGCTTCCGCGAACGCTTTCCCGGCATCCGGGTTGAGCTTCATGAATCGTATGCGGTGTTTGACCTTATGCATCGGGAAGCCGATATTGCCGTGCGTTTCACGAGCAAGCCGCCAGAAACCCTGGTGGGTACAAGCCTGGGAACTGCGGGTTCGGCAGTCTTCGCGGCGCCGGACTATTGGCAGAAGCACGGCGATCGGCCGCTGTCCGAGCTGGACTGGATCGTGCCGACCGAGGAAAGTTGCAGTCGTGGCGAGCGCCGCTGGCTGCAGCGTAACGTTGCTGATGATCGCATCGTTATGCGCGCCAACACCGGGCCTGCGGCGCTGGTGGCGGTGCAGAATGGCCTGGGCGTCACCATCCTGGTGCGCTATATGGGGGTGGCCGGCGGCCTGCGGGAAATTTCCCAGCCTCTGCCCGAGCTTGACGAACAGATCTGGTTGCTCACCCATCCCAACCTGCGTGCCGTGGCACGGGTGCGCGCATTTTTTGAGTACATGCGCGAGCAACTTACGGTGGCGCTGGTGCCGCATGGTGGCTCCAAAAAACCGCCGGCTGAGCGACAATAGAATCCATGAGCACTGAACTTGATCAACGTTTGACGGCCGCGCTGGAGCAGCTGCGGACCGATGGCCTGTACAAGCGCGAGCGCGTGATCGCCTCGGCGCAGTCCGTACGGATCACACTTGTCGATGGGCGCGAGCTCATCAATCTTTGCGCGAACAACTACCTGGGTCTGGCAGACTCGCCTGAGCTGATCAGGGCGGCGCATGCGGCCTTGGATACGCATGGCTTCGGCATGGCCTCGGTCCGCTTCATCTGCGGCACCCAGGACGTCCACCGCGAACTGGAAAGCGCCCTGGCGCGATGGCTGGGCTTTGCCGACGCGATTCTGTTCCCCTCGGCATTTGACGCCAACGGCGGAACCTTCGAGGCCCTGCTGGGGCCAGAAGATGCGGTGATTTCCGATGCCCTGAACCATGCCAGCATCATTGACGGAATCCGCCTCTGCAAGGCCCAGCGCCAGCGCTATGCCAATCGCAATCTGGTCGAGCTTGAGCAATGTCTGGCGCGCACCCAGGATTGCCGCCATCGGCTGATCGTGACCGATGGGGTGTTTTCCATGGATGGCACCGTCGCGCCTTTGGCAGAGATCTGCGAACTGGCCGAGCTTTACGATTCCATGGTGATGATTGACGATTGTCATGCTCATGGATTCCTGGGCGAGCATGGTCGTGGCAGCCCGGAATACTGCGGTGTGGAGGGGCGGATTGATCTGGTGTCCGGCACCCTGGGCAAAGCGCTGGGCGGCGCCTCGGGCGGCTTCGTCGCGGCCAGTGGCCCGGTGGTCGACTGGCTGCGCAATCGCGGGCGCCCCTACCTGTTTTCCAACAGTGTGGCTCCCGCTTTGGTGGTGGCCGCGCTGCGGGCTCTGCAACTGGTGGTCGACGGGGCGTCGCTGCGTCAGCAACTGCGGGACAACGCGCGCTACTGGCGGCACCAGCTGGCCGCCCTGGGTTTTGAGTTGCTGCCCGGGGATCACCCGATCGTGCCGGTCATGCTCGGTGACGCGCGTCTGGCCGCGGCCATGGCGGACAAACTGCTGGACCATGGCGTGTATGTGATTGGTTTCAGTTTTCCGGTGGTGCCGCAGGGCCAGGCGCGGATTCGCACCCAGATGTCTGCGGGGCTGCAGCGTAGCGATCTGGATCAGGCGCTGGAAGCCTTTGCCAGCGTCGGCCGCGAGCTGGGGGTGATATGAAGGCCCTGGCCAAGCTGCGGGCTGAGCCCGGTATCTGGATGATTGACGAGCCGGTACCGGCTCCGGGGCCCAATGATGTCCTGATCCAGGTGACGAAATCGGCGATCTGCGGTACAGATATCCACATCTTCAATTGGGATGCCTGGGCGCAGGCGACCATTCCGGTACCCATGGTGGTCGGACACGAGTTCGTTGGTCGCGTGGCCGAACTGGGCAGTCATGTGAGCGGTTTTGAGATCGGCCAGCGGGTGTCCGGAGAAGGGCACATCACCTGTGGATACTGCCGCAACTGCAGGGCGGGGACCCGGCATTTGTGCCGCAATACGATCGGGGTTGGAGTCAACAGGCCGGGTAGTTTTGCGGAATTTTTGGTGTTGCCGGCGACCAACGTGTTTCCCATCCCGGACCGGATTGACGATCGGCATGCCGCCATCTTTGATCCCTTCGGCAACGCCGTGCATACCGCCCTGGCATTCAATCTGGTGGGTGAAGATGTGCTCATCACCGGGGCGGGTCCGATTGGCATCATGGCCGCGGCGGTGGCCCGTCATGTCGGCGCGCGTCACATCGTCGTAACCGACGTGAACGATTTTCGCCTTGGCCTGGCGGCCGGAATGGGCGCGGACCGGGTGGTCAACGTTGCGCGTGAGGATTTGGCCGGGGTGATTCCCGAATTGGCGATGCGCGAGGGCTTTGACGTGGGTCTTGAGATGTCCGGCAACCCCCGCGCGATACAGCAGATGCTGGAGACCATGAATCACGGCGGACGCATCGCGCAACTGGGCATACCGGGGCAGCCGGTCCCTGTGGATTTCAATCGTCTGGTATTCAAGGGCTTGACCCTGAAGGGGATTTACGGCCGGGAGATTTTCGAGACCTGGTACAAAATGACTTCCATGCTGGAAAGCGGCCTGAATATCGACCAGGTCATCACTCATGAGTTGTCCATCGATCACTTCGCCACGGGCTTCGACATCATGCGATCGGGAGAATCCGGTAAGGTCCTTCTCGATTGGGGCGTCCAGCAGTGAACGCATCATTTCGCGCGTCCCCCCTCCGCGTCCATGTCTCACACGGTTTTCCTGAATGAAGTCTAGGCTTTTCCTGTTGCTGCTGTCGGTCACCTGCTCCCAGGCGCAGGCGTCAACGAGTTTTCCGCAGCCGCCCGAGCTCAATACAGCGGTGAATTTCTGGGTGCGCATCTTCACCGAAGTGTCGCAGCATCAGGTCGTACTGCATGATCGGAAGCATCTGGAGGTGGTCTACAACACCCTGGATTTTTCGGTTGCCGCCAAGAATCTCGACCGCCGCGAGTACTTTCAGCACGTGCGCAAGGTCGAGCAAGCCGAGAAGGACGAACTGGGACGTATTCTCAGGCGGCTGGCCGAAGATCCCAACGCT
>JBFIIN010000026.1:0-15449 GCA_041601225.1 Oceanococcus sp. | reverse complement strand
GGTTTCGTCATCGTCATCGTCAACGGCGGCCGAATCGTTCAGCAGCACCGAATCTTCATCCGGTGCCTCCTCGTGCACGGTGATGCCGAGGTTGCTCAACTGCGAGATGATTTCTTCAATTTGTTCCGGATCGACGAAATCGTCCGGCAGGTGGTCATTGACCTCAGCATAGGTCAGATAACCACGCTCTTTGCCTTTGGCAATTAGCAGTTTGAGTTTGGATTGCTTCTCGACACTCATGGACGCGTGTTTCCAGGGTAAGAGGGCGGCCGGCAAGGGCGGGAGTGCTTCGCACGGCGCAAAATTCCCATTTTACCGAAATCTCGGCAAACAGTCGATGATTTAATGCTTGGCACCCATTAAGACAGCGAATTCCCGCTTTTGCTCCTCGCTCATCGCGCTCGGGTTGAGCTGGCTGAGTTCCTGCAGACGCCTTTCTGCTTTGAAATCGCGGCGCAACAGCAGGGCACAGGATTCGGCGAAATCGGCCTGTGCCGCCTCGGCCTGCAGGCCGATCTCGGCGGTCGCCAATTTCAGCAGATGAGGATGTTCAGGGCGTCCGCTGTAACGCTGGCTGATCGCGCCCCAGTGCAGCTCCGGATTACTGCGGCACAGGGCTATCAGTTCGGCCAGCAGGGCTGCGCCGGGTTCGGCGCTCTGGGCCAGGCCATCGAGATCCACTGCTGCGGTCGCCAGGGCCGGATTCTGGAGTAACAGGGCAATGGCTTTGCGCGCGGGGGTCATACGCTGCGGGGGCTGGATAGGGCGGCGAGTGCGCGGGCCGGCTGGTGAATGGCCGACCAATTTGTCCACGCTGGCCTGGCGGAGCTGGGTGCGCTGCACGATACGCTCAAGAAAAATCTGCCGAAAGGCCTCGGCCTTGACCGGCTCCAAAGCCTGTCGGGCGCGGGCGATCAGGGCGGATTGACCATCGGTGCTGGCCGGGTCCAGCCCCTCGAGCAGACGTTCCAGCAACAATTCGGACAGGGGTGTCGCCGCCTGCAGGCGGGCGGCGAACGGTTCCTGACCTTCGCGGCGTACCAGGCTGTCGGGGTCTTCTCCTTCCGGCAGAAACAGAAAACGGATATCCAGGCCGTCGCGGTATTCGGCCAGGCTGACATCCAGAGCCTTGTGCGCAGCCCTCCGACCCGCGGAATCCCCATCAAAACAGAACACCAGGCGGGACGCCTGTCGCAACAGCAGGCGCAAATGCTCTTCGGTGGTCGCGGTCCCCAGCGTGGCAACAGCAAAGGGGAAGCCGAATTGGGCCAGAGCGATGACGTCCATATAGCCCTCGACCACCAGCAACTGTTCCAGCTTGCGATTGGCCTGACGGGCTTCATACAGACCGTAGACCAGGCGGCCCTTGTGGAATACCGGGGTTTCCGGTGAATTGAGGTACTTGGCCTTGTCGTCGCCCAGCGTGCGACCACCGAAGCCCACGACCCGGCCGCGCAGGTCGCGGATCGGGAACATGAGGCGGTCACGAAAACGATCGTAAGCCTGGTCCGTGTCCTTGCGGATGATCAATCCGGCGGCTTCCGCACTTTTCTTGTCCCCCAGCTTGTCGCTCAGACTGTTCCAGCCCGCCGGGGCATAACCAAGCCCGAACTGGTCGCGCATTTCCGGACTGATACCCCGCTGTTTCAAGTACTCGCTGGCGCTGCAATCCGGAGTAAGCCAGCGCCGGAATTGATCCTGGGCGGTCATCAGGGCCTTGAAAATCGGTGCGGTGCGGGCCGCGCCGTCCCCGGAGTCGGATTCCGGCATCGGTACGCCGGCCTGGTGCGCCAGTTGTTCAACGGCGGCCGGAAACTCCAGGCGGTCGTATTCCATCAAGAAGCCCACCGCATTGCCGTGCGCCCCGCAGCCAAAGCAGTGATAGAACTGCTTCGTGGGCGAAACGGAAAACGACGGGGATTTTTCGTCGTGAAAGGGGCAGCAGGCGGTCCAGTCCTTGCCGGCGCGCTTGAGTTGCACGCGGGTGCGCACGACCTCGACGATGTCGGTTCGACTCAGCAGGTCGTCGATGAAGCTTTGTGGGATCATGCGGGTCCGGCGCGGGAGACCCCGTGATTCTAGGCTAGTCGCGCCCGCTTAGCCGAGTCGCTGCTTGACCAGCTGACTGACCTGACCCATATCGGCCTTGCCCTGAATTTTGGGCTTGAGCTGGCCCATCACCTTGCCCATGTCGCGCGCCTGCGTGGCGCCGGTGGCGGCAATGATCTCGTCGATGAGCGCGCTGAGTTCCGCGGCATCCATGCGAGGCGGCAGATAGGGCTCCAGCACCAGTACTTCGCTGTCTTCGGCTGCTGCCAATTCCGCGCGACCACCCTTGCGAAACTGCTCGGCGGCTTCACGCCGCTGCTTGATCAGCTTTTCCGTGATCGCGATAACGTCGGCATCGCTGAGTTCGATGCGCTCGTCGACCTCACGCTGCTTGAGCGCGGCCGAGAGCATGCGCAGTACGCCCAACCGCGTTTGATCGCGGTCGCGCATGGCTTGCTTGATATCGTCCTGGATTCGTGTTTTCAGTGACATGACGAATCCTCTTGCCCGCGAATCAATACAGGCGCTGGCGCCGGGCGGCATCGCGGGAAAGCTTCTTGGCGTGCCGTTTTACGGCAGCGGCTTTCTTGCGCTTGCGCTCCTGGCTGGGCTTTTCGAAGAACTCCTTGCGGCGCACGTCGGTGAGTACACCGGCTTTTTCGCAAGTGCGCTTGAAGCGGCGCAGAGCAACTTCAAAAGGCTCGTTTTCCTTGACTCTTACGTTGGGCATGCAGATAAAGGCCTTAGTTTATGATTCGCTCTGGCGGGGCCAAGGCGTGAAAAGGGCGCAGATTCTATGCGCAAGAGTCCGCGATTGCAAAGCGCCCAAGCCGATCAATGCAAACACTTAAAGGATTTCATCCGCGTCATGGCCGTGCTGGGCATCGAATCTTCCTGTGATGAAACGGCGGTGGCCGTGTACTGCCCGCAGCGCGGTCTGCTGGCCGAAGCCCTGCGCAGCCAGGTGGATATTCACGCGGAATATGGCGGTGTGGTGCCGGAACTCGCCTCCCGCGATCACATTCGTCATCTGCCCAGACTGGTGCGCAAGGCGCTGGCCGAGAGCGGGGTCCCGGGCCCCGAACTGGATGCCGTGGCTTATACCGCCGGTCCGGGCCTGATTGGCGCCCTGCTGGCCGGGGCCGCGGTCGCGGCCGGTTTGGCACAGGCCTGGGGGCGGCCGCTGATACCGGTGCATCACATGGAAGGCCATCTGCTGGCACCGCTCATCGCTGGCGATGCCGTGGACTTCCCGTTTCTGGCTTTGCTGGTGTCGGGCGGTCACACCCTGTTGATCGAATGCCGGGCGCTGGGCGACTACCAGGTGCTGGGTCAGACTCTGGATGATGCGGTCGGCGAGGCTTTCGACAAGACCGCCAGCCTGCTTGATCTGCCTTATCCCGGTGGACCGGCCCTGGCGGCGCTGGCTGCGCAAGGTCAGCCGGGTCGTTTCGCGCTGCCCCGGCCGCTCACCAGCAAACGCAGCCTGGATTTCAGCTTCAGCGGCCTGAAAACCGCGGCGATGCTGCTGGTGCGTGATACCAGCGCGGCGGATCGGGCCGATATCGCGCGCGCTTTTGAAGATGCGGTGGTCGACACCCTGGTCAAGAAATGCCTGTGGGCGCTGGCGGATACGGGTTTGCGGACCTTGTTTGTGGCGGGCGGCGTGGCGGCAAACCAGAGTTTGCGACAGCAATTGCAGGTGGCCCTGGAGCCGCAGGGTGCACAGGTCCTGTTTCCGCCGCCGGCCTTGTGTACGGACAACGGCGCGATGATTGCCCACGTCGGCAGCCTGCGACTTGCGCAGGGTCGCCTGCCGCCCTGTGAGGTGCCGACCCGGGCGCGCTGGTCGCTGGCCGACCTGGAGCCGCCGGCATGAGCGACCTGATCTATCTGCGTGGCTTGCGGGCTGAAACCCGCATTGGCTGCCTGGCCTGGGAACGGGCGATTCGCCAGACCGTGGTGCTGGATCTGGAACTGGAATTCGACACGCGGCCGGCAGGGACAAGTGACGATTTGAGCCATACGCTGGATTACAGCGCCGTGGCGCAATGCGTGGTCAGCGTGGTGGAGGCCGCTGAATTCCAGCTGATTGAGGCGCTGGCGGAGCATGTGGCGCATACGGTGCTGACGGAATTTCCGGTGTCGGCCCTGAGCCTGGATCTGGGCAAACCCGACGCCGTACCAGGAGCCCGTGCGATCGGTCTGCGGATTCATCGCCGGCGCGCCGACTACCCGAGCTGATCGGTCCGCCAGGTATGGCTTCGGGCCAGTCCCGAACCAAGTTTCCGGTATGATCCGGACCATCGAGTCTCCTCACATCCGCGCCGAGTCTGCGGCGCCCGTACCGGCTCGCCATGGAACCATTACATGCTGTGCTTCTGGGCTTGATCCAGGGGCTGGCCGAATTCCTGCCGATCTCCAGTTCCGGACATCTGCTGCTGACGCCGTTGCTGTTCGGCTGGGAGGATCAGAGTCTGGCTTTCGACGTTGCCGTGCATTTCGGGACTCTGGCTGCGGTTGCCGTGTACTTTCGCGCGGATGTGCTCAAGATGCTGAATTCCGGGAGCCGAACGCTGCTGGGTGGACCGCTGGATGCTGAGGCGCGCCTGGCCTGGGGTCTGATTCTGGCGACGATTCCGGCCGCTATCGTGGGCTATGTCTTGCGCTCCGTTCTGGATATCGAGTTCAGTTCGCCCCTGCTGGTGGCCGGCAATCTGATTGTATTCGGGCTGCTGCTGGGCTGGGCGGACCGGCGTGGCCGGGGCAACCGCCAGGTGGGTGAATTGCGCTGGCGGGATTTTCTGCTGGTCGGGGTAGCCCAGGCGCTGGCCCTGTCGCCGGGAACCTCGCGCTCGGGGATCACCATGACTGCGGCGCTGGCACTGGGCCTGAATCGGGTGGCGGCCGCGCGCCTGTCGTTCCTGATGGCCTTGCCGGTGATCTTGCTCGCCACGGTGTATGAACTGGGTAAACTGATCTTGTCGGGTGCGCCGGCGTACTGGGCCGAAATGGCGATAGGTACGGCCGTGGCCTTTGTGAGCGGCATAGTCTGCATACATTTCCTGCTCCGGCTGCTGCAGCGTTACAGCTTCCTGCCTTTCGTGGTGTACCGGTTGATTCTGGGTTCAGTGCTCGTGCTGCTGTTCGCCTGAGCGAAAATCGCGCAGGGCGTTCAGCCGTCGGCGCTGCAGTTCGCGACCGATAGCGGCCCCGCTGATGCCGCTGGCGGCAATCCCGGCGGCCTGTATCTGTCCGGCATGGCGCAGGGCGGCCCGCAAATAGTCGGCCTGCGGATAGGCCCGGTCTTCCAGGCCGGTCCGGCCGCGTGCATCGGCCTCACAGGCGACCAGGAAATCTTCAAAGCGCTCCGGGCGGCGCCAGACATCAAAGCGGTCGAACAGCTTGAGCAGGGTCTCGGCGCGCAATTCCAGCGCGCGGTGGGCGTGCAAATGGAACTCGGCGGTGAGCATGGCCAGTTCGCGGTAGGCTTTGGGTGCCTTGTAGCGCTCGCAGAAGGCCGCGATCATGGGCACCCCGCGCTGCTCATGGCCGCGATGGCCGGGCAGGACCGCTTCCGGGGTCGTGCCCTTGCCGAAATCGTGGCACAGCACGGCGAAGATGACCTGAGGCTGCGCGCCGAGGCGTACGGCCTGCTCCAGCGCCAGCAGGTTGTGCAGCCCGCAGTCGATCTCCGGATGATGTCGGGGCGGCTGGGGTATGCCGAACTGCCGGTCCAGGTCCGGCACCAGAACGGCGAGTGCGCCGCAGTCGCGCAGGCAGCGGAAGAATTCCGCGGGCGCCGGGCCGGCGAACACTTTTTCGAATTCCTGCCAGACCCGCTCGGGCACCAGTTCCACGAGCTCGCCGCCATGGGCCAGCTGCCGCATCAATGCGAGTGTTTCGGCGGCGACGCGGAAATCGAACTGCGCAAACCGCGCCGCAAAGCGCGCGACCCGCAGCACCCGCAACGGGTCTTCGGCAAAGGCGGGGCTGACATGGCGCAGGCGGCGCTGCGCGAGATCGGTCTGGCCGCCGTAGGGGTCAATCAGCGCGCCATCGGAACCCATGGCGATGGCGTTTATGGTGAGATCCCGGCGCCGCAGATCGTCTGCCAGGCTGACCTCGGGACCCGCATACACGGTGAAGCCCTTGTAGCCGCGCCCCGATTTGCGCTCGGTCCGCGCCAGGGCATACTCCTCGCCGCTGTGCGGGTGCAGGAACACCGGGAAATCCTTGCCGACCGGACGAAATCCGGCAGCCTGCATGGCCGCCGGCCCGGCTCCGACCACAACCCAATCACGTTCGCCGACCGGCAGGCCCAGCAGATGATCGCGCACCGCGCCCCCCACCAGGTACACCTGTCCGGGCGGCCGGGGCTCGGGCACCAGCCACCAGTTCATGCCTGAAATTTCTGGCGCAACGACTCGATGCGTTTGCGATTGACGCCCATATCCGAATAGCCCAGCCGCGAAGCCGAGCGCAGCTGAATCTTCTGGCTGGCGGTGTCGCAGTAGAATTCGACGTCGTCCACAAAGCCCATAAACGGCGTGCTGAATTCGGCGTAAAGATAGTTGTCCCGGTGCGCGATGATCTTTGCCCCCGGTTGCGCGGCGACCAGATCGGCGAGCTTCTGTAGCGCCGTCGTCGAATCGCCTGTATAGCTCAAGGGCGCGATATGGGCATAGCCGACGGTGGCCTGGCTGTTGACACAATTGGGCTTGCCACCACAGGCCTTGAGGCGGCCATCCTTGACGCCCAGACCTGGGGGCCGGCGTCCGCTGATTTTGAACATGTCGATTCCTGCGTCAGAGAGAGCGCAGTCTGCCCGCCACCACGGGATTCAATCAATCTCCGGCCTGTGTTTCGTGCAGCAGTCGCACGCCCGCCAAGCCAGATTCCAGGATCGCGGTGCGTAGCTCGGCGACGGCTTGCGGGCGTGGAAAGCTGCGGCGCCAGGCCAGCACTACGCGCCGAGTGGGCGCGGAGCCGCTGAAGGGCAGGGTTACCAGCATGGAGTCCTGTTCCAGGCGATTGTCCACCGAGCTTTTTGGCAGCACGGTCACGCCCAGACCGCTCGCGACCATGTGGCGTATAGTTTCCAGGCTGCTGCCCGTAAGGGGCTGGTGCTCGTCGGCGACTTGCGCGCAGCCGGGGCAGGCGGCGATCACCTGTTCGCGGAAACAGTGCCCGGCGCCCAGCAACAGGAGATTCTCATCGGCCAGTCGGGCAGCCGGAATCGCCGGCTCGCTGGCCCAGGGATGCTGCTGCGGAACGACGATCACAAAGGGTTCGTCGTACAGGGCCCAAGTGCGTACCCCGGGCGGCGCGAAGGGTTCGGCCACCGCGATCACGTCAATTTCGTTGCGCTTGAGCTGACGGGCCAGTTCGGCCGTGAAATTCTCCTCGATGACCAGAGGCATGCCGGGGTTGCGCCGGCTCAGAGTCGGCACCAGATGCGGCAACAGGTAGGGCCCGACCGTGTAGATCGCGCCAAAGCGCAGACGTCCGGTCAATTCGTCCTGGCCCTGAGCGGCTATGTTCTCGATCAGCGCTGCCTCGCTGAGCACTCTGCGGGCCTGGTCGATGATGCGCTCGCCGACTGGCGTGGGCCGCACTTCGCCACGCTGGCGCTCGAAGATTGGCACGCCCAGGCTGTCCTCCAATTTGCGCAGGGCCACCGACAGCGTGGGCTGGCTGACGAAGCAGGCTTCGGCGGCATGGCCGAAATGGCGTTCGCGATCCAGCGCGACCAGATAGCGCAGTTCGGTAAGGGTCATCTATAACCAGTCGCGGGGGCGCAAATAATTGCCAAGTTCCGCCTCAGGCGAGCCGGGTTCTGGCTGCCAGTCATAGCGCCATTCGACTTGGCGCGGCAGTGACATCAGGATCGATTCGGTGCGCCCACCGGATTGCAGCCCGAACAGGGTGCCGCGATCGTAAACCAGATTGAATTCCACATAACGACCTCGGCGATAACGCTGGAAGTCGACTTCACGCGTGCCATAGGGCGTGTCCTTGCGGCGGGTGACGATGGGTTCGTAGGCACTGAGATAGTGGTCGCCCACAGACTGCTGCAAGGCAAAATCACGTGCGAAATCGCCGCTGTTGAGGTCGTCGAAAAACAGCCCGCCCACGCCGCGCGTTTCGCCGCGGTGAGGCAGATAGAAGTACTCGTCGCAGTGCTTCTTGAAGCGCCGATAGATGTCATCACCGAATGGTGCGCAGGCGTCCGCCGCGGCCTGGTGCCAGCTGCGGACATCTTCAAGGCGCGGATAGTAGGGGGTGAGATCGAAACCGCCGCCAAACCAGCAGACTTCGCCAGCCTCAAAGTAGCGTACATTCATGTGCGAAGTGGGCACATGCGGATTGCGCGGGTGGACGACTACCGAGACGCCAGTGGCCAGGAACGGCCGACCGGCCAGTTCGGGGTGACGGGCACTCGCCGCAGCGGGCAGCGTGCGGCCTTCAATGCGGGAGAAATTGACTCCGGCGGATTCGAATACGGCGCCGTCAGCCAGAACGCGGGTGTCTCCGCCGCCGCCGGCCGGACGCTGCCAGAGATCCTGGCGAAAGCGGGCCTGCGGCTCAAATGATTCAAACAGGGTACACAGACGGTCCTGCAGTCCGCGTAGATAGGCCTCGACGGCGGTGGTCCTGGTTTCGTTTCCGGTCATGAGCGCAGTATCTCACCGCTGCGTAAATCCCGGATACGGGAGGGGCGTGGCTCGCCGCCCAGAGGGCCATTGAGGTAGCAATCGACCTCCTGCCCGAAAGCCCGGCGCAGGGCGGCCAGACGCGCAGGGCTTGCGCGGCGGTGGTGATTGGCGCTGGTCGAAACCAGCGCGCCACGAAAGGCGTCGCAGAGCGCGCGAACCGGTGGATGTGCGCTGATCCGCACGGCCAGGGTCCCGTGACCACCACTCAGCAGCGGGCTGAGTCCGGCCGCGGCGGGCAGAATCCAGGTGGTCGGGCCGGGCCAGCTCGCGGCGACGACCGCGGGACATTCATCCAGGTCCAGCCAGTCGCCAAACTGCGCCCAGTGGCTTGCGACCAGAATCAGTCCCTTGTGCGCCGGACGTTGTTTGAGGGCCAGCAGACGCCGCAAGGCATCCGTGTTTGCCGGGTCGCAGCCTAAACCCCAGACCGCTTCGGTGGGATAGACGACCAGGCCGCCGGTGCGCAGGCATTCGGCTGCGCGGCGCAGTTGTGGAGACACCGCGAAGCGCGGACTAGCCGCCGCGCAGGCGGTCCTGCAATTCGGCGTCTTTGGCCTGGACCTGCTCGCTCATGGCCGCACGGTCAGCACGCAGTCTTGCAAACAGCGCATCATCGCTCTGCGCCAGAATCTGGGCGGCCAGATAGGCGGCATTGGTCGCGCCGGCATTGCCGATGGCGACCGATGCGACCGGTATGCCGCCCGGCATCTGCACCGTCGACAACAGGGCGTCCAGACCGTCCAGGGCTCCGTTGAGGGGCACGCCGATCACGGGTCGCAAGGTCAGGCCCGCAACGGCTCCGGCCAGATGTGCGGCCAAACCCGCGGCGCAGATGAACACGCGGCATCCGCGCGCTTCTGCGTCCGTCACGTAGGCATGCGTCGCCGCTGGAGTGCGGTGGGCCGACGTGACTTTGGCTTCGAAGGCGATATCGAATCGTCGCAGAACTTCGAAGGACTTCTCCATGACCGGCAGGTCAGACGCGGAACCCATGAGGACCGCGACAAAAGGCGCTTGCGTCATTTTTTCTTCGTACTCCGCTTGGTGGCGCCGCGGCGTCCCTTGGGTTTCTCGGGTGCCTTGGCAATCATGTCCTCGCATTGCTCGAAGCTCAGCGAGTCCGGGTCAGTGTCCTTGGGAATGCGTGCGTTCTTCTTCCCATCCGTCAGGTAGGGACCCCAGCGACCTTTGAGAATCTGGATATCCGAATTCGGAAAGGTCCGTAGCACGCGGGCGAGATCGGCGGCGATCTTCTCGGCGATCAGAACCCGCGCCCGCTCTTCGGTCACGGTGTGCGGATCATCCTCGTCCTTGAGCGAGACAAAGGTTTTGCCGTATTTGATGTAGGGTCCGAAGCGACCAAAATTGGCGGTAATTTCCTCGCCGTCCTCGGTGGCCCCCACCAGGCGCGGCATCTTGAACAGTTCCAGGGCTTCTTCGAGTGTAATTTTGTCCATGCTCTGGCCTGGTCGCAGCCCGGCAAACGTCGGCTTGTCCTCATCTTCGCGGGTGCCGATCTGGACATAGGGTCCGTAGCGGCCCATGCGCGTGGAGATCGGCTTGCCGCTTTTGGGATCAATTCCCAGCTCGCGCGACTGAATGACTTCGGCGCGCGGAATGTCGGCCTTTTCCACCACCATCTTGTGGAAGGGTTTCCAGAACTCGTTGAGCAGCGGCACCCATTCCTTTTCTCCGCGCGACACGGCGTCAAGCTGGTCCTCCAGGCGCGCCGTGAACTCGTAGTCCACATATTGGGTGAAATGCTGGGTCAGAAAGCGGCTCACGATCCGCCCGATATCGGTGGGCTGAAAGCGCTTGCTCTCGAGGGTCACGTACTCGCGGTTCAGCAGCGTGGAGATGATGTTGGCGTAGGTCGACGGCCGGCCGATATCGTATTCCTCCAGCGTCTTGACCAGGCTGGCTTCGGAATACCGCGGCGGCGGTTCGGTGAAATGCTGGTCTGCCAGGACATCGCGTAATTCGAGCACGTCGCCTTCGCTCAGCGGCGGCAGCCGCACATCCTTGTCATCGTCGCCGCCGTCGTCGCGCCCCTCCTGATACACGGCGATGAAGCCGGGCTCCACCAGGGTCGAGCCCGTGGCGCGAAAAACACCGACCTCGCCGGCCGCCAAGTCGGCGCCGACGGTGTCATAGACGGCCGGAGTCATCTGGCTGGCCACCGCACGTTTCCAGATCAGGCCGTAAAGCTTGGCCTGGTCCGGGCTCAGGAACTTCGCCAGCGCATCGGGCTCACGCAGGGCCGAAGTGGGGCGCACGGCTTCATGCGCTTCCTGGGCGTTCTTGGATTTGGCTTTATAGACGCGTGGCGAATCCGGAACGGCTTCGTCACCAAATTTTTTGGCGATGAATTCGCGGATTTCGTTCAAAGCCTCGTTGGCCAGGCTGACCGAGTCGGTACGCATATAGGTGATGACGCCTATGCGTTCGCCGTCCATGTCCACCCCCTCATACAGCTGCTGGGCGGTGCGCATGGTACGGCTGGCCGAAAAGCCCAGTTTGCGCGAAGCTTCCTGCTGCAGGGTTGAGGTAGTGAACGGCGGCGCCGGATTACGTCGGCGCTGCTTGCGCTCGATCTTGGCGACGGTCAGCTTGCCGTCCGCGCCCGCCAGCAACGCACCGCGCACCGCGCTGGCGGTGGCTTCATTCTCGAAACTGAATTGCTTGACCTTGTCCTCTTGGTAGCGCGTCAACTTGGCCTGGAACTCCACGTCGCTGGCCGCGGTGACGGCCGCGATGCTCCAGTACTCTCGGGCGACGAAGGCCTCGATCTCCTCTTCGCGCTCGGCGATCAGGCGCAAAGCCGGGCTTTGCACCCGCCCGGCGGACAGCCCGCGCTGAATCTTGCGCCACAACAGGGGCGATATGTTGAACCCCACCAGATAATCCAGCGCGCGTCGTGCCTGCTGGGCGTTGACCAGGTCATCCGAGATGCTGCGCGGCGCACTGATCGCCTCGCCGACCGCCTTCTTGGTAATCTCGTGGAACACCACGCGATGGACCGGCTTGTCAGCCAGGATGTCGCGTTCCTTGAGGATTTGCAGCAGGTGCCAGGCAATGGCTTCACCTTCGCGATCCGGATCAGTGGCCAGAAACAAGGCGTCCGCCTTTTTCAGCGCGTCGGAAATCTTCTTGACGTGCTTGTCGTTTCGATCGATGACCTCGTAACGCATGGCGAAACCATTCTCGGTATCCACGGCGCCTTCTTTGGGAACGAGGTCACGAACATGGCCATAGGAGGCCAGAACCTCATAATCAGCACCCAGATACTTTTTGATGGTGCTGGCCTTGGCGGGCGATTCAACGATAACGAGATTGCGGCTCATGCCGGGCGTTTTCTGTCTGTTGGGGATTGGGAAGGGGCGCAAGGTGTACCAAGCACGCCTGCCAAGTCAACCGGACAGAATGTTAACAGCGGGTGAAATCGGTCGGGATGGGCCCGCCGCGAAAGCCAATTCTAGCTAGTGCAGCGCGGTGCCCTGGGGGTCATAAACCAGATCTTCCATGCGCGCGAACGCATCTTCCTGGCCGGGCTGCGAGAACAACACCATCAGGATGACCCATTTGGCGGCTTCGACATCGATTTCGTCTTCGTCCAGGGCCAGCAGACGGTCGACCACCGTTTCGCGGCTGTCGGCGGTGAGTATGCCCAGGCGCTCGAGTTGCATGAGGTAGCCGCGGCAGGCCGCGCTCAGACGGGCACTTTCGCAAGGCGCATACACCCGAATTGTACCCCGTGATTTCAGGCCCGGGCGTTGGTTCTGATCGTCCAGTTCCGCCAGCCAGTCAAAGGCGTGCTCGATCTCTTCTCGCGGAAAACCCGCTGCTTCGAGTTCGGTCTCCAGCGTTTCCTGGTCGGTGCCGCTTTCCAGGGCGTCATCGAAATAGTTTTCGAACAGATAGAGCAGCACGTCGAGTACGGTTTCTTTGACGTTCATCATCGCGAAGAACCTGCTGTGAGCCGTTGATAGCCGCCGCCCGGCGCCGTGGCGACGGCTCCGTGCAGTTCCAGTATGAGCAGCATGGATGAGACGGTCTCCACCGCCAGTCCGGTACGGTCAACTAGCGTATCGATGGATATCGGCGCGTTATCAAGATGCGCAAGCAAGCGCTGGTATTCCTCGTCTACGGGCGTTTCCGCGACCGTCATGGGTTCATGCGGTAAAGGGAACTCGTGCCCATTATCTATCATTGGCGCCAGTTCTTCCAGAATATCGCCGGCATCCTCGACCAGCTTGGCGCCGTTCTTGATCAAATTATGGCAGCCCCGGGCGGTGGGATTGTCCACCGAGCCCGGAATCGCGAACACTTCACGACCCTGTTCTGCGGCAAGACGTGCCGTGATAAGGGAGCCGCTGCGCAGTGCGGCCTCAACAACCAGAGTGCCAAGACTCAAACCGCTGATTATGCGATTCCGCCGTGGGAACAGGCCGGGTCTGGGGGCGGTGCCCGGTCCCATCTCGCTGATCAGCAGACCTTGCGCACGAATCCGGGCGGCCAGCTCCCGGTTTCGCGCCGGGTAAATCTGATCGAGGCCGTTGGCGAGCACGGCAATGGTCAGGCCGGTGCTGGTCAATGCGCCTTCGTGGGCAGCGGCGTCAATTCCCAGCGCCAGACCGCTGGTAATAACCAGCCCGGATTGCGCCAGATACGCGGCCAACCCCTTGGCGCGCTGGCGTCCCGCGGGTGTCGGATTGCGACTGCCCACGATCGCCAGCTGCATGGTCTGCAACAGATCGACATCACCGTCGCAGAACAGCGCGAGCGGGTAGTCATCCAGATCCAGAAGCCGTCGCGGATAGCGTGCATCGGTGCAGCTGATTAGCTGGCGGTTCGGGGCTGCCAGCCAGGCTTCCCACGCATCCAGGAGACGCCCGTCGGGCTGCTTGAGCGCAGCGATGGTGGCGTCATCGCAGCCCAGATCGCGCAACTGGCTGCGGTCGGCTCCTAGCACCGCGGCTGGCGTACCGCAGGCCTGCAGGAGTTTCTGGCCGCTGCGGGACCCCAGCCCCGGCGTCGCCAACAAGCTGAGCCAGGTTCGCTGCACTGGCGGTTCAGGTCGTCGGCGAGGGGTTGCGCACCTTGTCGCGAACATGAATGGCGCGGGTCGCCTGCATGACCAGGGCGTAGCTGATTCGTGCGTAGGTCTTGAACACCATGACCGATCCGGCGAGCTGGTCGGGCAGGCGTGTGCGTCCCCATTCCACCGGATCCTTGACTTTGCCACCATCCTGAAAAATCGCGAGCACATGGCCGGGTTTGAGGCCTGTGTCGGCGCCCCGGTTCAAGGTCACGACCTGGAATTGACCGATGTGCGCGACACCGTCGTAAACCGCAATGATGCGCCCATCAATAGCGGTCTCGGGCGCACGCGGAAAGAAGTTGGCTTCAAAGCGGTCGTCTTCGGGCGGCACGAGCCGGTCACCGCGACGTACCTCGCGGCTGCTCCGGGTAATCTGTGCGCTTGACACCTCATCGAACTTGTTGATCTCAACCTTGCCGACAGCCAGCGCCTCATAGCCCAGGACATCGCCCGAATCCGGATCCCGGTATTTCTGTCCGATGCGTACCAGATTGTAGTCGTAGCCGTTTTCCGGCAGTGCGCGTTTGACGTAGGCCCCGACATTGGTTGCCCCCAGCATGTGCTCGCCCACAAAGTCGACGACATAGGGCGCGGCATTGTATTCGTCCCGGTCGATGACCCGCGGGCCGGCCAGAAAGGTTCGAATGGCGTTGATGGGTATCGTCGGAATCGCCACCTGCAGCGCCGATTCGCGTACCTGGGGCGAGCGGCGGTCCCGGGCGCCGCCGCCGGCAATGGTGGCGGGTGGCTGGCGCTGGACGCGCGGCTTGCCGTCGACATAGACCAGGTACAGGGTCTCGCCGGGGAAGATCAGATGCGGGTTTTCGATTTGCTCATTGGCATTCCACAACTCAGGCCAGAGCCAGGGGTCACGGAGGTAGTAGCCGGAAATATCCCAGAGCGTGTCGCCTTTCTTGACCACATAGGTCAGTGGTGCGTCCGGGTTGATGGCGGGTCCATCCTGCGCCAGAGCAGTTTGTGCACCGCTCCACAGGAGGCAAAGGCCAAGGCCGATGCGCGCTCCGTATCGCAGGGCGATCCGACTATAATCCCACATCAGTTCTCCCTCGCTTCATCAAAAGCGTTGCCGATCAATCAATTGGCGGTAACTTTATCAGCATTGTCGGGGGTGTGGTAACGCCCTGAGGTCGCCGCCGGCGGTGCTTCGCCGATTTCGCTGTTTTCACCAGAGTTTAAGGAAGGCCGCTATGGCCCTGATGCCGATACTAGAATTTCCCGATCCGCGGCTGCGCGAGCAGGCGCGGGCCGTCGATGAGTTTGATGCCCAGCTGCTGCAGACTATCGATGACATGTTTGAAACCATGTACGCCGCACCCGGCGTCGGCCTGGCGGCCACCCAGGTCGGTATTGCTCTGCGTTTCGCGGTCATGGACTGCTCGGCCCAGAAGGATGAGCCCATCGTGATGGTGAACCCGCAGATTATTGAGCGCGCCGAGCCAATCACGATGGAAGAGGGCTGTCTGTCGGTGCCGGGGTATTACGACAAGGTCTTGCGTTTCAGGACCGTAGGCCTGCGGGCCCAGGACCGGCACGGCGAGTGGTTTGAACTCGGCGCCGAT
>JBFIIN010000025.1:0-15693 GCA_041601225.1 Oceanococcus sp. | reverse complement strand
CAACTTGCTCTCGTGCTGGTCGGGGAAAGCGCATGAAAACATTTCGCAATTGGCGGTGCTCGCCGGCCATGCGTGCGGTCAGCGCACTGCTGCTGTGTCTCGGTCTGAATGTGGGACATGCGGTGGTCCCGCCCGCTGGCCCTGGCGTGAGCATCAGCGACGGCGAGGATCTGCTCGAAGGCGACAGCGGCACCGCTTCCAGTGATTTCACCCTGACCCGCGACGGTGATCTCAGTAGTGGCGTGGTGGTCACCATTCGGACCGCCGAGGGCGGCCTCAACCCGGCGACGGCGGATCAGGATTTTGTGGCAATTCCGCCCGGCACCCGGGTGCTGATTCCCGCGGGCCAGCCCACGGCCAATGTGGCGGTGCAGGTGATCGGGGATACGGAGGTGGAGCCGGATGAAAGTTTCATGGTGCATATCGAGTCGGCCAAGCGCCTGGACCCGCTCGTCAAGATAGAACCGCGCAGCTTCCTCACCGCGGCGGAAGCCGTGCACGCCGCAGTGGCGGATCTTGATGGCGACAATCTGCTGGATCTGCTTGTCGCGAATACTGGCGAAGGGGGATCGCCGGGCAGTGTCTCGGTCCTGTTTGGATCGGGGGATGGCAACTTTGCTCCGGCGATAAACTACGTGGCGGGGGCACAGCCTCGCGCTGTCGCAATTGCCGATCTGAACGCCGATCTAGCGCCCGACTTGTTGATAGCGGACAGCAACTCGGCCGGGGTGACTGGCACTGTGTGGATCATGCTGAACAATGGCGATGGCAGTTTCGCCACCGCCGTCGGCTACCCGGCCGCCGGTTTACCCTGGGCCATCAGTGTCGCGGATTTCAACGCCGACGGCTGGCCGGATTTTGCCGTAGTCAATGCCAACGGCGATAGTTTTTGGGTCCGCTTCAACACCGGGTCGGGGAGTTTTGGCGATGCGGTGGTATATGGGGGTTTCCATTTGCCGCTGGCAATCGCGGCCCAGGACATCAATGGCGATATGCGCGCGGATCTGGTGGTGCTGGGCTTGGTTACGGGCTGTGGCTCTCCGTTTTGTCCACCATCATTACCGGTTCAAGCTGCGGTGCTGATCAACAACGGCGACGGCAGCTTCGCCGCACCCGTGTTTTATCCGGCAGGCACGCGTGCCGGTTATTCATCGGACCAGCTTTTTGTCGGGGATCTCAACGGCGACACGATTCCCGATCTGGCCGCGCTGGGCACCGAGCTGACCATACTGATCAATGCCGGTGATGGCAGCTTCGCGCCTGCGCGGGTTTTGGCGGTCGGTCCAGACCCCATTGGTATCGAGGTGGAGGATTTTGATCGCGACGGTCGGCCGGATATCGCGGTCACCAACCAGTCCGCGACCACACTCAGCCTCTTGCGCAACATCGGTGGCGGAGATTTTTCCCCGGCCGTGAACTGGCCGGCGCCATTCAACAGCCGTTCCATTTCGAGCGGGGATTTCAACGGCGATCAGCGCCCGGATCTGGTTATTCCGTACTACCGCGACCTTGTGAGAGTGGTGCTCAACCCCAGTTTTGCCAGCGCGGGCGAGATCATCACGGCGGCGGGCAGTGCGCCGCGTGCCGTCGCTGTCGCTGATCTGGACGCCGACGGTATTCCGGATATGGCGGTGGCCAATAACGCCAGTAACGATGTTTCGGTCCTCATCGGACTCGGGGATGGCGGCTTCGCGCCTCCGGTGAACTATGCGACGGGCGGCACCGGTCCGAGTTCAGTGGCCGTGGGCGATTTCAACCGCGATGGGCGCCCCGATCTGGCGGTTGGCAACAAAGACAGTGACAAGGTGTCGGTTTTGATTAATGCGGGTGCCGGTACTTTCTTCAAGCTCCTTGATCAGGAGTGCTGGGCGGTCGTGTCCCTGGACATAGGCGACTTGAATGGGGATGGCAACGCAGATATTGCCTGCGTCGACAACCTCAGCGGGGCAATTATGTTCTGGCTCGGGCGGGGAGACGGGAATTTTGACTTTGCCGGATTCGCACGGGTGAGCGCTGCGCCCAGCGCGCTTGCGCTCGGTGATCTCAATGCGGACGGCAAGCTGGACATGGTGGTCACGAACCATGACAACGCGTCGATTTCGGTTCTGCTGCGTGACGATATCGGGGGCCTCGAAAATGCCCTGTTCGCCAATCACGTTCAGTACCCGGTGGCGAATGCTCCGTCGGGCGTGGCCCTGGGTGATTTCAATAGCGACGGTCGCCTGGATGTTGCGGTCTCGGCGGAGGACGGAAATGTCTCGGTGTTGATGGGGAACGGCGCGGGCGGTTTCGGGTCGCGCATAGACTATCCGCTCGCTGGATCAGCGTCGGCGATTCGGGCCGGTGATCTGAACGGGGATGGTCGGCTGGATCTGGCCGTGACCCGCGATGACACGCCCGCGCGTAGTGCGGTCGCGGTGCTGATCGGCGACGGGACCGGAAATTTCTCGCCAGCGCAGGATTTTCCAATTCAGCTAGGTGCACTCGGGCTGGCCCTGGCCGATCTCAATCTGGACGGAGAACTGGATATGGCCACCGTGAGCCCGTCAGCTGGCAATGTTGCCGTGCTGCTCGCGGCGCCTGCCATCCCGGTGCGAATCGATACCAACGAGGGCATGGCGACGATACTCAACGACGACTTTCCGCCGCCGCCGGATCTCACGCCGGATAGTTTCGGCTTCCTCGCACAATCGGACGTCAGCCCCGCCACATGGGTGTATTCCAATACCTATGTGATCACCGGCATCGACAGCTGTGCACCGCTGGCGGTAGCGGGCGGCGGCGGTGGCAGCGACCATGAGTTTCGCGTCAGCGGCGGGGCCGGCTGGACCAGCGCCGGTGGTCTGTGCGTGAACGATGGCGAGGTGGTGCAATTGCGCCATCAAAGCTCGTCTGCCGATACTGATTCCACCACGACGACCCTGTGCATCGGGCCGACGGCCAGCGAAGTGTGTGCGGACTTCGTCAGCACCACCGCGGACGCCGTGGATGATATGCCGGATCCGATCAACTTTGTGCCGCAGTTCGATGTGCCGGCCAATACCAGGCGCAAATCGAACCCCGTGACGCCAACCGGCTTCAGCGTGCCTGTGGCGGTGAGCGTCAGCGATGGCAGTGAGCTGCGGATCGGTGGTGCGGCCTGGCGCCGCAGCGGAACCCTGAATCCGGGCGAAGCCATCCGGGTGCGTCACACCAGTGCGCTCGGCGGCGCGACCCTGACCCGCACGACCCTGATGGTCGGTGCGGCGGAGGCGGTGTTCGAAACCACCACTGCGGCTGGCGGGGACTCTGTGCCGGACGCCTTCGGCTTTCCCGACCTGAACGGGGCGGCGGTGTCCAGCTGGGCATTGTCGAAATATTTGCGTCCGACCGGGTTCAGCGAGCCGCTGGCCGTGAGCATCAGTGCTGGCAGCGAGTTTCGGATCGGTGGCCGCGACTGGGCCACGGCCGGCACCTTGCTGCCGGGCGAGCCGATCCGGGTGCGCCACCACGCAGCGGCGACTGCTGATACCGCGGTGGTGACGGTCTTGACCCTGGGCGGCGTAAGCGGAAGCTTTACCAGCACGACCGCACCCTAGCCCGGATTATTCATGAACATGACACGCCCTCGCTTGTTCTTTGAATCCACAGCGAATTTCGCTCGGTCGGCAATAGTCCCTGCTACTGCCTTCCTCCCGAAATCCCCTGTGAATCCAAATCCCTGCGCGATCTTCGCGCAGGTTCATGAATAAGCCGGGCTAGTGCGAGGACAGGCTTGGCTCCCCCGGTAGCGCGGTCAGGTGCTGGTCCTGTGCGGCGGTCGGGTGAAAAGGCGCGTGTCGAATCCTACGCCTGTGCCGCCAGATATTCCTCGTGGCCGCCATTGAATTCCACATAAGCGCCGTCTTCCAGCTCCACGATTCGGGTCGCCAGGCTGGACACGAACTCGCGGTCATGGCTGACGAAAATCAGGGTGCCTTCGTATTGCTCCAGAGCCATATTGAGCGATTCGATGGATTCCATATCCATGTGATTTGTGGGCTCATCCATGACCAGGATATTGGGTCGTAACATGATCAGCTTGCCCAGCAACATGCGGCCCTGTTCGCCACCCGATAGCACCTTCACGGATTTATGGATGTCGTCGGCGGAGAACAACATGCGACCCCGATAAGCGCGTACCGCCAGCTCGTTATCACCGGGCTGGCGCCACTGGCTCATCCATTCGAATACGGTCATGTCGGTTTCGAATTCATGGGCATGATCCTGGGCGTAGTAGCCGATGGTGGCGTTCTCTGACCAGCGCACTTAGCCCGAGTCTGGCAAATATGCGCGCTCGCCCATCAGCAGGCGCAGCAAGGTGGATTTGCGCGGCGTGGTGTTCGAATCGGCCGCCACCGCCCTGTATGTCACGCCGGACGCGGTTGCCGATGTCAGCCCCCAGACCCTGGATCTGCTGAAGGCCGGGGCCTGGATCGGTGGCGAAACCGTGGCCAACGAGCCGATGAGTTCGCTGGACCTGACCCGGGATGAAATCGCGCTGTCGGTACAGATCGCGGTTGCCCCGCCCAGGGCAAAAAGGCCACGATTCGATACAGCGTGAGGAAAGCGGGTGCGCTCCAGCTGTGTAAACCCACCACCGTTGTTCAGTGGGATGTTCAGGCGGCTGATGGCCGGCTTGTTTGCGGCAGTGGTCGCGCTGTTGATGAAAAGAGTCCGGGAGGCGGGCGGTGGTCGACGAAGAGGCTGACAGCTTGGCGCCCGTGCTGTGGCGATTCGCCAATGCTGAATTCAGCGACGCGACGCACGAGCTGTGCGTGGGCGGACAGCCGGTAGCGCTGGAGCGCAAGCCGCTGGAGGTGCTGCGCTGTCTGCTGCTGGCCGAGGGCGAACTGGTCACCAAGCAGGAGTTGTTCGACAGCGTCTGGGCCGGTCGGGTGGTTACCGACGGGGTGCTGTCGCAGGCGATTTTCCGCATCCGCGAGGTGCTCGGCGACGCCGATCGCAGCCTGCTGCGCACGGTGCACGGCTACGGCTTCCGGCTGGACGCGCCGATCGCTGTGGAAGGTCGCGCCGATACCGGAACTCGCCTGGAATTCGAAGTCGGCGCTACGGTGCCGGGCCTGGACGGCTGGGTGCTGGAAGAGCGCCTGAGCACACGACCACACAACGAGTTGTGGCGGATTCAAAACCCGGCCACGACAGATCGCCGGGTGCTGAAACTGGCGCTGAACGAGCGCGCCGAGCGTGTGCTCAAGCGCGAGGTAACCCTGAATCGCGTGCTGCTCAAGGAACTGGGCGACGATGCGCCGCTGGCGCCACTGGAGCGCTGGCAGTTTGAGACCCAGCCGTGCTGGATACTCATGCCCTGGTACCCGGCGGGCAGCCTGGCCGACTGGATCGACGGCGCAGGCGGTGCCGACGCCCTGCCGCTACAACGACGGGTCGATATCGTGGCCGAGGCGGCTGACATGCTGGCCAAAGCGCATGCGCTGGGCGTGATGCACAAGGACATCAAGCCGGGCAATCTGCTGGTCGACGAGTCCGGCGACGAGCCGCATCTGCTCATGTGTGACTTCGGCAGCGGCACGGTGGCCAGCCGCGAGCGGCTGGAGCGCGCCGGGGTCACCGTGATGGGCTTCACCCAGACCATCAGGGCCGACGTCTCGACCACCGGCACACCGGCCTACATGGCGCCCGAGGTGCTGGCCGGCGGGGTGTTTTCAGTGCGTTCGGACGTCTATTCGCTGGGCGTGCTGCTTTACCAGCTGATCGCGGGCAACCTGCAGCAGCCGCTGGCGCCGGGCTGGGAAGAGGACATCGACGATGCCGGGCTGCGCGAGATCATCGCGGCGGCCTGCGCAGGCAAGCCGGAGCGGCGCGTCGGCAGCATGGCCGAACTGGCCCGGCAGTTGCGGGATTGGCGACCCGGCGCGGCGCAGTCGCCGGCCGCTCGATCCGCCACCGATCCCACGACAGCCTGGCCAGAGACGTCGAGCCGTGCCCGAAAGCCGCGACCGGCCCTGGCTTTCGCCATTGTGGCCTTCGCCCTGCTCATTATCGCCGCCGGCCTGTGGTGGGCGATGGGACCGCGCGATCAGGGTCCTGCACTGTCGCCACAAGCCGGGACGCCGACCGACAAGGGTGAGCGCCGCGTCGCCCTGCTGCCCTTCGAACTGCTGGGCCTGGACGAGCAAACCCTGCTGATCATGTCCGGGCTGCAGGATGCGCTGGCCAGCGATCTGGCCGACGCCACCGACTGGCGGCTGGTCATGGGTCGCGGTATCGCTGACATGGGGCTGGCCGGCGCCAGCCCGGGAGTAATCGGCGAGGCCCTGCGTACCGAGCGCCTGATCCGGGGCTCAATTCAGCAGCTTGGCCAGGCGCTGCGGGTGAACATGCAGATCATCGATGCCACTGATGGCGAGACTCGCTGGGGCGGCTCGGTGCAGGGCACGCGCGCCGATCTGTTCGCGCTGCAGACCCGCATCGGTGAGGCGCTGTCGGCTGCTTTGGGCACGGCGCTTGAAATGCCGACCCTGGCCCCGGCGAGTCCGGCGGCCTATGCCCAGTATCTGGAAACTCTCGCGCGATTCCAGGCGAATGACGACGTGGCGGAGGTACCCCTTCGTCTTGCCGAACTGGAACAGGTGCTGGCAGAGGACCCCGCATTCCTGCAGGCACACGAATTGGCGATCGCGATTCTGATTGACGGTTACCACTGGGCCGTGCTGACCCGCAGCGAAGTCGAATCGGGTGCCCGTCGCCACCTGGCCGCCATCCAGCGACTCAGCAAGGATCCGCTGGTAAGGGCGCGCAATGAGGCCCTGCTGGCACGCCGCCTGGAGCTGGACCCGCAGCGGGCACTGGATCTGATGACCCCGCACAGCCTGCGTCTGAACGCCAGCGACCGTTTCGTCATCGCCAACGCCCTCGCGCGCCTGGGTCGGGTGACGGAGGCGATTCCCGAATTCCAGCAGGTTGTCGAGATGCAGCCCGGTTGGCTGCGGCCCGCGCTCAGTCTCGCCTACTATCAGCAATTCGTCGGTGATGGCGCCGCTGCCTGGGCCACCTTGCGCGCGCTGGTGGCACGCATCCCCGATTCACGATCGATCCGGCACACTCCCCGCTGGGCGGCCTACGCCTCGACGGGGGATCGTATCTGGCTCGAGCGTTGGCTCGCCACCGGCAACGCGCAGCCTCTTCAGTTCATCGTTCCGGCCGTTGACCTTGCCCGCCTGGATGGCGACCGGGACACGATGCTCGCCGCCGCATCCGCGCTGCCGGAGGAGGGTCAATCTCTGGCCAGCGAACACGCCTTCAATCCGAACGCCCTGATCAAGGCGGTGTTACTGGACGCGGCTGGAGGGCCGCCGGACGAGGTCCGCGATCTGGCACGCCGGGCCGCCGACGAAAGCGCTGCATTCCGCGCCCGGTCGGACAGCGCTGCCAGCCAGGTCTTCCACGCTCAGGCGCTGGCACTGCTGGGCGAGACCGAGCAGGCACTTGCGCTGTACGAGGCAGGCAGGTCTGCTGTGGCCACGAGCAAGGATATGATGCATCGCGAATTTGTGACCATCTATGGGGTATTGGTGCTGGCCTACGCCGGCGAGACGGAACACCTCGTTGCGGTGATCGACAAATTGTTGGCGGGACCGATCCCCGGTATGAGCTGTGCCGTCCTCGGCCTTTCCTCACTGTACGAAGCGGTGCGCCGCGTGCCCGGGGCCCAGGCCGCGCTCGAATCCGGCTGTCGCCCGCTGTGGGACCGCAACCGCGCGGCGCTGGCGGCGGCGGGCGCAGACCCGGGCCCCTGAAGCGCGGGCCGCCCCACTGCAATTTCAGAAACGCAGGCCCAGCGTCAGGGTGGCCAGCCGCGGCTGAATGAAGGTGGTGCGGATATCACCGCGGGCGGGTTTGCTGATGGTGCCGATCAGCGTCTTGTTGGTCAGGTTGGTCACGTTCAGACGCAGTTCCGGGGCCATGGGCAGGCTCTCCCAGGCGGCCGAGGTTTTGCGTGGTTCTGGGCAGCAAGGCCTTTGCGTAGGGCGGGGGGGCGTGGTTGGTCATGAGCCCGCAGGCTTGGGTGGCGCAGCCGCGCTGGCGGCCTGGCCAGCCTAGATCCTCAGAGTATCGCCGGTAAGCCTCGGGAGCGAAGAAGGCGGCTTGTCGATTGCTTTCGCGTAGTACAACTTGTTGCAGGATGCCCGGCAGGTCTTTTCGAGCTTGGCGTGGCACAACGACGAATCTGGCGCGTTCAACACAGGTCAGCGCGACCGCCGCGCCGATCCGGACAGCAGGCTGGAATGGATTCGCGGGAAATCGCAGTCTGGGCCCATTTTCCGGTTTCAGGGCGCTTCCCTGGCCGCCGCCCAATGCTGATTTTCACCGCGCGGGCATCTTCATGGGCCGATGTTTTGCGGAACATGAATTGATGTAGATATTGCAAGATATTGAAAAACAAAGAAATATAAAAGTCGTATTGCATCGGCAAGACCGCGTCCCTATACTTCGTCGGCTCTGGTGCGGGGTGGAGCAGCCAGGCAGCTCGTCGGGCTCATAACCCGAAGGTCGCAGGTTCGAATCCTGCCCCCGCTACCAAAATTCGGTGGAAGAAGGCCCCGTTCGTCGGGGCCTTTTTGTTCGCGAAGGATACGTTTTTGGCGGTACAGACGCTTGAAGTCAAGTTGCGCGAGTCGCTGAGTCCGGTGGTTGCCGGGCTGGGCTGCGAGCTGGTGGACGTCGAGTGGATTGCCGGTGGTGATGCGGGTTTGCTGCGTTTGTATATCGATCATCCCGACGGGGTCGGAATCGAGCATTGCGAGCGGGTGAGCCGCGAGGTGAGCGCCTTGCTGGATGTGGAAGATCCGGTGCCGGGCGAGTACCGCCTGGAGGTGTCGTCGCCGGGGCTGGACCGGCCGCTGGTTACGGCGGAACACTTTCGCCGTTTCCTGGGTGGTCTGGTGAAAGTGAGGTTGCGCGCGCCCTTGTCGGGCCGCAGCAATTTCAAGGGTCGGTTGCAGGATTGCGATGGGCAGACTGTGACCGTCGAGGTTGATGGGGAGGCGTATGTCCTGCCCCTGGCGGATGTAGAGAGAGCCCGGCTGGTGCCGGAATTTTAGATATGGCGGGTGGAGCTGATTCGATGAACAGGAATGTCCTGCTCGTGGTGGATGCCGTCTCGAATGAGAAGGGTGTCGACAAAGAGATAATTTTTGGCGCAGTTGAAGCTGCGCTGGCTTCGGCTACCCGCAAGAAATATGGCGAAGAGCTCGATGTGCGGATCACGATTGATCGTGAGACCGGGGCCTACGAAACCTTTCGCCGCTGGACGGTGCTCGCCGATGATGACGATGAAAGCTTCGAATCGGCCGAGCGTCATCTGCGCTTGAGCGAAGCTCAGCAGAAAGATCCGCAGTTGGTGGTGGGCGATGTTGTTGAGGAGACTCTGGAGTCCGTCGACTTCGGACGCATCGCGGCGCAGGCGGCCAAACAGGTCATCGTGCAGAAAGTCCGTGAAGCCGAGCGTCAGCAGGTTGTCGAGGCCTATGAAAACCGGGTTGGCGAATTGCTGTCCGGTGTGGTCAAGCGCATGGAACGCGGTAGCGTGGTGCTGGATCTGGGCGGCAGCGCCGAAGCCATCATTCCCCGTGAGGAGCTGATTCCGCGCCAGCCGCTGCGGCCAGGTGATCGGGTCCGGGGCTATCTGCAGGCAGTGCGTCCCGAAGCGCGCGGTCCACAGCTTTACATCAGCCGGACCTGCCCGGAACTGTTGATTGAATTGTTCAAGTTGGAAGTGCCAGAGATTGGCCAGGGCTTGATCGAGATCAAGGGTGCGGCCCGTGATTCGGGTTCGCGCGCCAAGATCGCCGTACAGGCGAAGGACAAGCGCATTGATCCGGTCGGTGCCTGTGTGGGTATGCGCGGCTCGCGCGTGCAGAGCGTGTCCAATGAACTGGCCGGTGAGCGGGTCGATATCGTGCTCTGGGATCCGAATCCCGCGCAGTTCGTGATCAATGCCATGTCACCGGCCGAGGTGGAATCCATCATCGTGGACGAAGAAACCCACAGTATGGATATCGCGGTCGAAGAGGAGAAGCTGGCCCAGGCCATCGGCCGTGGCGGTCAGAACGTGCGTCTGGCTTCGGAGTTGACCGGCTGGACCTTAAACGTGATGACGGCTGACGAAATCAATCAACGGCAGGAGGAAGAGGCCGGAAAGATTCTTGAAGTGTTCATGGAACAGCTGGACGTTGACGAGGAAGTCGCGACCATCCTGGTTCAGGAAGGCTTTACCAGTCTTGATGAAATTGCCTACGTCCCGGTTGAAGAGATGCAGTCGATCGAAGAGTTTGACGACGATATCGTTGAAGAGCTGCGCACGCGGGCGCGCGACATCCTGTTGACCAAAGCGATTGTGAGCGCTGAGCGCGGGGATGTGCCCGAGCCGGCAGACGATCTGCTTGAGCTGGAAGGCATGACGCGGGCTTTGGCCGATGCTCTGGCGGCGCAGGACGTGGTGACCCGTGAGAATCTTGCGGAGCAGGGCGTTGACGAGATCGTCGGCGTGGGCGGGTTGGACGAAGAACAAGCCGGCAAATTGATTATGGCGGCGCGAGCACATTGGTTCGCAGACGCCGAGCACTCAGAAGCGGGAGAGTAAAGACAATGGCGGCCACGACTGTTCGCGAACTTGCGGACCAGACCAAAATGCCGGTCGAACGTCTTTTGGCTCAGCTCACCGAAGCTGGGGTAAAGGTTGAAGACTCGGACACGCCGATTAGCGTGGAAGACAAGAACAAGTGGTTGGAGCACTTGCAGGGCAAGCCCGCGCGCAGCGCACTGGGCCTGGGCGGGGGCAAGGGCAAGATGTCGCTCAAGCGCAAGGAGCAGACCGAACTGAAGGTCACTCCGGGCCGCGGTGCGCGCACCAAGACCATCAACGTGGAAGTGCGCAAGAAGCGGACCTTCGTCAAGCAGGCGGCCGAAGTTGAGGCGCCGATTCCCGAGGCGCCGGTCGTTGAGGAAGAGGCGGCGGTTTCAGAACCTGAGGCGGAGGCGACCGGCCAGGCGCAGGTGCCGCCGGTTGAGGCAGCCGAGGTGGTGGCCGAGGCAGTTGCCGATTCCGCGCCCGCGGAAACGGAGGAAACTTTGGCGCCGGTTGCCGTCGAGGCGTCGGCGGTCGAGCCGGCGGTCGAGGAAGCCGCAGCGGTTGGCGCCGAGAGCGAGGCTCCCGCAGCTGAGGAGACCGCGCCCGCGGAGCCGGTCGTGGATCAGGATTCGGCCAGTCGCCTGAGTTCCGAGCCCGACCATTTGCGCTCGGAAGTGTCCGATCTGCGCCGTAGGGTGCTGGAAAACCTGCGCCGCGCGCAGGAGCAGGAATCCGAAATTGCTAAGCAGAAGCCGGCGGTTCCGGAAAAGAAAAAGGAAGCGCGTGCGCCGGTTCGGCGCAAGAAAGACCGCGAGGAATTGCATGTCTCTGCAGGCAAGAGCGGACGCCGGCGCAAGAAATCCGGCAAGCAGATTCGGGTGGATACCCAGCACGGATTCGAGCGCCCGACGGCGCCGGTGATCCGTGAGGTGGAATTGCCCGACTCCATTTCCGTGGGCGAGTTGGCCCAGCGCATGGCGGTCAAGGCCTCTGAGGTCATCAAGACCCTGATGGGCATGGGCGCGATGGCCACCATCAACGAAAGCCTGGACCAGGATACCGCCGAGATGGTGGTGGAAGAGATGGGCCATACGGCGAAGCGTGTCGGTGACCAGGACAACGAAGCCAGTTTGCTGCAGGAAGCGGTGTCGGGCGGCGAAGTGGATGTCGACGAGGAGCCACGTCCGCCGGTCGTCACGATCATGGGCCATGTCGATCATGGCAAGACGACCTTGCTGGACTATATTCGCGAGACGCGGGTCGCGGCCGGCGAATCCGGCGGAATTACCCAGCATATCGGCGCCTATCATGTCGCCACCAAGCGGGGCGGTGTCACATTTCTGGATACGCCGGGTCACGCCGCGTTTACGCGCATGCGGGCCCGCGGTGCAGCGGTAACCGATATCGTCATCCTGGTCGTGGCGGCTGACGATGGCGTGATGCCGCAGACCAAGGAAGCCATCGCGCACGCGCGCGCCGCGGGTGTGCCGATCGTGGTGGCCATGACCAAGGTGGATCGGGAAAACGCCGACATCGAGCGGGTCAAGAACGAGTTGTCCAAAGAGGAACTGATTCCCGAGGATTGGGGCGGTGATACGCAGTTCGTGTCGGTGTCCGGGATCACCGGAGAAGGCGTGGACGATTTGCTTGAGGCCCTGCTGCTGCAGGCCGAAGTCCTGGAACTTACGGCCCAGGTGGACGCACCGGCCAAGGGCATCGTGGTTGAGTCCAGCCTGGAGCGGGGGCGCGGACCGGTTGCGACCATGCTGATCAAGAGCGGCACCCTCAAGCAGGCCGATGTGATTCTGGCTGGCAAGTTTTTCGGACGGGTGCGGGCGATGTTCAACGAGAGCGGTCAGGCGATCAAGATCGCCGGGCCGTCCATGCCGGTGCAGGTCCTGGGTCTGAATGGCACGCCCGAAGCGGGCGACGAAGCCCATGTCGTGTCCGATGAGCGCAAAGCCAAGGATCTGGCCGAGGTTCGTGCCAAGAAGGCCCGCGAGGTCCGCGCCAAGGCCATGGACCGGCGCAGTGACTGGGCGACCTCGCTGGGACGCAAGCAGGCCGAGGAACTGGCCGTGCTGCTGAAATGTGATGTGCAGGGCAGTTCCGAGGCCCTGGCCGACTCCCTGTCGAATTTGTCCACCGACGAAGTCACGATCAAGATCGTGGCGAACGGCGTGGGTGGCATTTCCGAATCGGATATCGATCTGGCCAGCGCATCGCGGGCCATGGTGATCGGTTTCAATACCCGGGCCGATAGCGTGGCGCGCCGTCGCGCCCAGGAAGCCGGTCTGGAATTGCGTTACTACAGCGTGATCTATGATGTCATCAATGATGTGCGTGATGCCGCATCCGGTCTGCTGGGAACCGAAACGGCCGAAAAGATTGTCGGTGTGGCGCTGGTCCGCGATGTGTTCCGGTCTTCCAAATTCGGTGCGGTTGCGGGCTGCCTTGTTGAAGAGGGTAATGTGCTGCGCGGACTGCCGATTCGGGTCTTGCGCGACAATGTGGTGATCTTCGAGGGCGAGCTGGAGTCGCTGCGCCGCCACAAGGATGACGTGAACAAGGTCGAGTCCGGCACCGAATGCGGTATCGCCGTGAAGAACTACAACGACGTGCGTGAAGGCGACCGGATTGAGGTCTTTGAGCGGCACGAGGTCCAGCGCAAGCTGGAAACCGCGGACTAGCCCGGATTATTCATGAACATGACACGCCCTCGCTTGTTCCTTGAATTCACACGAAATCTTGCTCAAGCGGCAATAGTCCCGGCTATGACCGCTAGCGTAAAATTCCGCGTGAATCCAATGCCCTGCGCGATCATAGCGCAGGTTCATGAATAAGCCGGGCTAGTGGCATAACGGCAGCAGTCACAGCGAACCGCCATGGCTAAGGAGTACTCGCGCGCTTCACGGGTTGGTGAGGAGATTCGTCGCTTGCTGGCGGAATTTCTGCTGCGCGGCCAGGTTGCCGACCCGCGAATCGGCATGGTGACCATCACTGCGGTGGAAGTCAGTCGCGATTTCGCCCATGCCAAGGTCCACGTGAGCGTGCTGGAGCTGGCCGCAGGAGGCGAGGAAAGTGTTGAGGCGCTGAATCATGCGGCGGGCTTTCTGCGCTCGGAGCTGGGTCGCAAGATCAAGTTGCGCACGGTTCCGCAGCTTCATTTCGTGCAGGACAACACCGAGCGCGATGCGGTACGCATGGATCAGTTGATCAAGGATGTGCGGGCCGTGGACAAAGCCGCCGCGACCCGTCGCGGCGACGCGGACGAATCCTGATGGGGCGGCGCAAGCGCGGTCGCGCGGTGTCGGGCATCCTGCTGCTGGACAAGGAGCGCGGCATCAGTTCCAACCGGGCGCTGCAGCAGGTGCGCCGGTTATACGATGCGACCAAGGCGGGACATACCGGCAGTCTTGATCCTCTGGCTGACGGCATGCTGCCGATTTGCTTTGGCGAAGCGACCAAGTTGTCCGGCTATCTGCTGGACGCGAACAAGACCTACGAGGTCACCATGCAGCTGGGTGAAAAAACCAGCACGGGTGACGCCGAGGGCGAGGTGATCGCGACCGCGGAGTACGCCGGCATCGGGGCAGGTGCCTGGGTGCAGGCGGCCGAAGCATTCATGGGGCCGATTCAGCAGATTCCGCCCATGTATTCGGCGCTCAAGCACGAAGGCAAGCGGCTCTACGAGTTGGCGCGTGCCGGGCAGGAAGTCGAACGCAAGCCGCGTGAGGTCGTGATTCATCGGCTTGAGATGCTCGGCGTGACCGGTGCGCGTGTTCAATGGCGGGTGCACTGTTCCAAGGGCACCTATGTGCGCACTCTGGTCGAGGATCTGGCGGAGTCGGTCGGTACCGTTGCCCATGTGAGCGCGCTGCGGCGCAGCGCCGTCGGATCGTTCGGCGACGAGCGGATGTACAGTTTTGCGGAATTGGAGATGTTAGCCGACGCAGGAATGAGCGCACTGGACGCCTTGCTGATGCCCGCGGCGCGAGCCCTGGCGGGCTGGCAGCGGGTCGAAATGGATGCTGATTCCAGTTTTTATTTTCGCCGCGGGCAGGCGATACAGGTGCCCAAGGCCCCGCCACAGGGTCGGGTTGCTGTGTTTGGGCCTGGGGAACAATTGCTGGGATTGGGTGAAATTCTGCCCGATGGCCGGGTCGGACCGAAGCGTTTGCTTGAGTTAGAGCGCGCTGATCAATAGAATACCGCGTCTTTTTACCGCGGTTTATGCGGCGCAGCCGAGTTTCAGGAGTAACACATGTCGTTAAACACCGCTCAGAAGAGCGACGTCATCAAAGATTACAAGCAGGCCGACACCGATACCGGCTCGCCGGAGGTCCAGGTTGCGCTGCTCTCTGCGCGCATCAATGGCCTGTCGGACCATTTTGCCAAGAACAAGGCAGACCATCATTCGCGGCGCGGTTTGTTGCGCATGGTGAACCAGCGTCGCAAGCTGCTGGACTACCTGAAGCGCAAGGATCTGTCGCGCTATCAAAGCCTGATTGGCCGTCTCGGCCTCCGCCGCTAAGCCTAGCTTTATCCGCAGCCCCCGCTCCAGGCGGGGGCTTTCGTTTTTATGTTTGTCGAGTAAGACGTGACCCCAGTAAGAAAAGAATTCAGTTTGGGCGACCGGACAGTCGTATTGGAAACCGGGGCTATTGCCCGGCAAGCCAGCGGCGCCGTCCTGGTTGGAATTGACGACACAGTCGTCCTGGTGACCGCAGTCGGTCGCAAAGATGCGAAGCCGGGACAGGATTTCTTCCCGCTGACCGTGAACTACCAGGAGCGGTTTTACGCCGGTGGTCGCATCCCGGGTGGATTCTTCAAGCGTGAAGGCCGCCCCACCGAAAAGGAAACGCTGACTTCGCGGCTGATCGACCGCCCGGTACGGCCCCTGTTTCCCAAGGGCTTTCGTAACGAAGTGCAGGTGATCGCGACGGTCATGTCGGTGAATGCCGAAATCGATCCGGACATCCCGGCCATGATTGGCGCCTCCGCCGCGCTGGCCATTTCGGGCATGCCGTTCGCGGGACCGATCGGCGGCGTGCGGGTCGGCT
>JBFIIN010000024.1:0-15756 GCA_041601225.1 Oceanococcus sp. | reverse complement strand
TGCGCGCCGTCGGGCAGCGCGTAGCGATCAAAGTAAAGGCTCAACCCCACTGCACCGGGGGCGAAGATTTCAAATGGCTGGGCGCCGACCCCGCGGTGAGCCTGCCATTGCGCGACGGCCGCTGCATCCAGCGTCTGCTGGAGCGCAAAGTTGTGCGTCGTCTCCGAAGCCCGTACGGCCCGAGCCACCGCCTCGGCACTGGGCGCGGCAATCTGCAGCCCGGCCGCCGCGGCACTGGCCATACCACTGCCGAGAATCAAGGGTGCAAGCAGTCTCATTGTCATCGCTCCGTGAGCCATCCCCTTCGGGATGACGGCCTAGTCATTCACTCGACTGCAAGTTTCCGACCGGACGCGGCCAAGTTTGCGCTGTCGAGTTCTTGATATTGAGATAGTCGCGCCCCGCCCGCCGCTTGTCCAACACCGCAAGCACGCGCAGGTGATCCGTGCTGATCGCAGTCAATAACATCCGGAATCCTGTTCGGCCGGTAGCCCAAGAACACATTGACCCGGCCCAACAGGGGACCGACACCGCCCCTCTGGAACATCAGCCACTGCAGGCCCCCATAGCGCTCGGCCAGCGGCCCGGGTAACAACCCGCCATATCCTTGGACGAGATCGATCAGGGCCGTTCCGGATTCGAAGATGGCGATATCATCGGCCGCGTCATCCGCGATGGGGGGAATCCTGCCACTGAGTTTCGGCGTGAGAAATCCGGGCTGATGCGGGTGGCCCGCCTTCAGACCGATGCAATGGACCTGATAGGCCACACCCAGTTCCCGCAGAATTGCGGAAACCCTCCAGCCGTCGGGAGCGAGTGCCACATGCAAACGCATCTAAAGAATTCCTCGCCCTATGCTCATGGACCCAGACCGGTCATGCTAAAGGAAATGGACAACAGGCCCACGCGATGATTCAACCGTATCCGGGGGAAGCGCCGGTTGGTTTCGCAGCAGGCCCGCTCGACCGCCTGGCCGAACGGCGACTGGATGGCGAGTGGCAGCGCGCCCAGCTGGAGGCGCCCGAAACCCGCTTTGTACCCGTCTGGCGCTACCGTGTGCCCATTCAGGGGCGCGCTGTCGGCTGGTGGCGGGCCGCGCAGGTTTCGAGCGCGGCGAGCCCGCCCGTTTTTCTCGGCTGCCAGAATGGCCACAGCGTATACGCCGTGGACGTCAGCGCCGTTGCCGAGGATGAGATCAGGGCGCTGGCCGCGCCGGGGCGTTTTGTGGATTTGCGCGGCGCGGCGCCTATGCTGAACGCCAATGACGCCGCTGTGCTGGCCTACGCCCGGGCCATGGTCTACTGGCATCGCCAGCACCAGTTCTGTGGCCGTTGTGGCGGACCGACCCAGGTCACTGCCGCCGGCCACGTGCGGCATTGCGACCCCTGTAATGCGGAACACTATCCGCGCTCCGACCCATCCATGCTGGTGCTGGTCACCGCCGACGAGCGCTGTCTGCTTGGCCGGCAGGCCAGCTGGCCCAACGGGGTTTGGTCCACTTTGGCAGGCTTCGTGGAGCCGGGGGAAAGCGGCGAGGACGCCGTGGTGCGTGAAGTCTGGGAAGAGGCCCGCATTCAGGTCACGGGCACCCGCTATTTCGCTTCTCAGCCGTGGCCGTTTCCCGCCTCCATCCTGATGGGCTTTCATGCCAGCGGAATCGCCGACACACCAGCCACCGAACAAGACGAACTGGAAGCGGCCGACTGGTTCGAGCGGGAACAGATTGCGGCGGGCTTACGCGCTGGCCAGATTTATCTGCCGCCGCCAGTCACTTTGTCCTATCGGCTTATCGAACATTGGTTTGACCAGGGCCAGGATTCCCACCTGCGCGAATTGATTTCACCGCACAGTCCGCGCACCTAGCCATCTGTCGGACTTGCCCGATCGTCGCGAGATTTTCGCTGCCTGAGGCGATTGCTGGGCGATTCTGAGGAAAATAGTCGAACTATTTGACGAAGGAGCGCCGAGCAAGCGGCCAGGTAGAGGACATCGCAGTAGATCATGGTAAGTCCGACAGATTGCTAGCGTTCCGCCTGAAAGGCCTTGAGCAACTCGCCCGGCGCTACCAGCCAGCGACCAACCCGCTCCGCGGTTGCCGGCACGGCGAAAATGGGGCCCTGGGCCAGGTCAACCTTCTGCGCCGCCAGCCCAACGACTTCCGCCGGCCGACTAACCGCCTCGGCCAGCAGGGTAAAGCCCAGATTATGTGCGGTCAGCGCCAGGCCATTGACCAGATGCTTGGCCGGCGAGCCGTGGCCCACGGCACTGACCAGACGTGCATCCACAGCCGCGCTGCGAATCCTCAGACCCGGCGCATGCACGGTCGCCAGTGAACCGCTACTGAAGTCCACCAGATGCAACTGCACGCCAAAATCGCCCAGGCGGGCAAGCACCTTGCGCACGCCGGTTCGCAGCAAAGCCTGATTGTCGACGTCGATGACAAGATCACGTGGGTCGAGATTCATCCCGGTCAGCAGGCTCTGCAATTCACCGGGCAGTTCTTCGCGGGCCAGGTCGCTTGCGGTCAGGGGCAGCCAGAGCGCGATGCGGCGACCGGTCTGTTTGCGCTGCCATTGCTGGAGCTGGGTTGCGACGCTGCGCAGCAGCCAAGTGCTCAGACTGGCCTGCAGGTGACTGCGCATCGCCAGATTTTGAACCGCACCGGTATCGAGGCGCTCGACCCCGCCGGGATCCCAGCTCAGATGCACGCGCAGACCGGCCAGCTCACGGCTGCGCAAGTCCATGACGGGTTCATATTCCAGGCTCAGGGCGTCGTTGGTAATGGCCGTCTCTATGCTCAGGGCAGCCTCGGTACGCTGGCTGGCCAGCTCACGCGCCCACAGGGGCTGGCCGTCGTTGCGCCGGCGCGCTTCGGCCAGTGTTACGTCAGCATCGACCAGCACCTCGTCAACGCTGTGATAGACCCGCAAATCCGGCAGAACCACGGTGAGCGCGGGCAAACTGAACTGTTGCTCATCGATCACGAAGGGGCGCCGGCAAGACTCGGCGATCCGGTTGGCGATCTGTGCCAGTTCCGACTCGTCGGCCGCCTGGGTCAGCAACAGGGCATAGGTTCCCGATTTCACCTGTGCCAGATCCTCGGGCCAATCGCAGGCGCCGTCCAGACGCTCGGCCACCGCGCTTTGCAGGCGCTCATAGATCGGCAGACCATGTTCGGTCACCGTGCGCTGACCATCGCCCACCGTCATCACAACCAAGGCCGCGGTCGGCCCGGTCCCGCCTTCCCGACGACTGAGCTCACGCTCCAGCAGGGCCGCGAATAGCGCCGGGCCGGGCAGGCCAGTCACGCGATCACGCAAGGCGTCTCGATGATCCGGCGGCCGCAAGCCGCCATGGGCCATGACCAGCAAGCTGCTGATGACCTCACCGGCGCGATCATGCAATACCAGGGGCTGCAAAGAAATTTCGGGCGCGTTGCGCCTGCCGCTGGCCGGCAGTCGCAGACCTTCCACATAGCCCAGGGGCTGCAAGCGGGAGACGGTGTCCAGATGCGTGGCCGAGATTCCCAGGACCTCGGTAATGGATGCTCCCAGCAGGCGGCGGCGCGAGGAGCCCAAAAACTGCACCGCAGACCGGTTTATGGTCTGGATACGCCCCGTAGCGTCGATCAACAGTAGCGGCTGGCGCGCCGCATCCAGTGCTCCAGCGGGCAGCAGCGCGCCTACCGCGCGTGGCCCTCCGCGCATCACCAGCGCCAGCAGAACCAGATAGCTCAATCCCGAGGCCACAAAACCGATCGGCTGCTGTCCAGATACCGACAGACTGATCCAATCGACCGCACCCAGGCCAAAGCCGCAGACCAATAACACGGTCGCCGCGGCCATCCCGCGCTCACGCGCAAACCGGGCGCTCAACAGCTGACCGAGGCTGTCGAGGATCAGCGCACCAAGTACCGCCGCGGCCCAGGCCAGCAGGACCGGACCCAGCGGCCCCAGCGCTACCTGGACCCCCCACGCCGTTGTTCGCATACCGGCAAACAGCGCGTCACCCAGACCCGCCAGCACGGCGAAGATCAGCGCCAGAATCCACACGAAAGCGCTGAGGTGTCGACGCCGCACCTCAACATTGCGCAACGCATGCGCAGTCCCAAGCAGCAGGGGCGGCTGGAAAGCCAGCATCACCAGATACAATCGTCCGGCCCAACTGCTGTGCTCGACCAGCACCACCGATTGCAGGCCGAATCCGCTGGCCAAGGCCAGACCCAACCACAAACCGACCCGCCCCGCCCGGGCCCCGCGCGAAACCAATGGCATCGTTATGGCGGCGACCAGCACGAGTGCTGCCGCCAACTGCAGCGCTTGGGGCAATCCAGGCATCGTTAAGTCCTAATGTTTGGTCAGCACACGCTCGACCGCCGCTTTCCATCCGGCATAACGGGCTGTCATCTTTTCCGCATCACGGCCTGGCACAAAGCCGCTCTCCTGCTGCCAGCAGGCGCGGATGTCATCCAGCGAGCCATAAACTCCGACCTGCAGTCCCGCGAAGAAGGCCGCGCCCAAGGCCGTGGTTTCCAGCACCCGTGGTCGCTCGATAGGTATCCGCAAGGTATCCGCGAGGTATTGCACCAGCCAGTCATTGGCCACCATTCCGCCGTCCACCCGCAAGGTCTGTGGCGGACGCGCATCTTCCCCCATGGCGTTGAGCAGATCTTTGGTCTGATAACAGACCGACTCGAGGGATGCCCGGGCGATCTCGGCGAAACCGCTGGCCCGCGTCAGGCCAATCAGGGCGCCGCGCGCGTCGGGGTCCCAGTATGGTGCGCCCAGGCCGGTAAAAGCCGGAACCAGATACACCCCGCCGGTGGACTCCACACTGCGCGCCAGTTTCTCGGTATCGGCCGCGTTGCCAATCAGGCGCAGGCTGTCACGCAGCCACTGGACGGCCGCACCCGCGACGAAAATGCTACCTTCCAGGGCATAGGTGGTTTCGCCCTTGAGACGGTAGGCAACGGTCGTCAGCAGCCGGTTTTGCGATCGCACGAACGCCTTGCCGATATTGAGCACGACAAAGCAACCGGTCCCATAGGTGCTTTTCACCATGCCGGGCTCGAAACAGGCCTGACCCACCGTCGCCGCCTGCTGGTCCCCGAGGATCGCGCCAATTGGTATGCCGGCACCCAGCACCGCCGGTTCGATGGTGCCGAAGTCCGCGGCGCTGTCGCGCACTTCCGGCAACAAGGCACGTGGCACATTGAAAAATTCCAACAATTCCGGGTCCCACTGCTGCGTCTGAATGTTGAACAGCAAGGTGCGTGCCGCGTTGCTGGCGTCGGTCAGATGGCTGGCTCCGCCGGTAAGTTTCCAGGTGAGCCAACAATCGATGGTGCCGAATGCCAACTCGCCGGCGTTGGCGCGTTCACGAGCCCCGGGTACGTGATCCAGAATCCAGGCAATCTTGGTCGCCGAGAAGTAAGGATCCAGCAGCAGTCCGGTCTTGTCGCCCAGCCAGTCATCCAGACCGTCGCGACGCAGCTGCTGACAGATGGAGCTGGTGCGGCGATCCTGCCAAACGATAGCGTTGGCGATGGGCTCACCGGTCGCACGGTCCCAGATGACTGTGGTCTCGCGCTGATTGGTAATGCCGCAGGCCGAAATCTCGCTGGCACTCAAGCCGGCCTCGGCCAGCGCCAGCCGGCAGACTTCTACCGTATCCATCCAGATGCCGGTCGCATCGTGCTCCACCCAGCCAGGATGAGGATAGATCTGCGGAAACTCCTTTTGTCCCGCGCCCTGCCGATTGCCCCGCTCGTCGAACACGATCGCCCGCGAACTGGTGGTTCCCTGATCGATTGCTAACAGATACTGCGCCATACCGTCCGTGCTCCCTGGTCAATTCCGCCGGCCGTTCGCCAGCACTCGCCAAGGCCAGGGCTTTGCGACAAACTGCTGCGCCCTAACCATACCGACCGCAGCATGCCAAAGCCCGTCTTCGAATGCACCGAAACCCCGCGCCGTGATGGCAGCCCAGCGCGTGTGTACAGATCACACTCGGGCTCCGCACGCGGCACACTCCTGGTCGCCCACGGCATGGCCGAACACGCGGGTCGCTACCAGCGCCTGGCCGAATTTCTGGCGCCGCGCGGCTGGAACCTCGTGGCCGCCGATCAGCGCGGACACGGCCCGGGCTGCGCCCGTGCGCATGGCGACCCCGGGCCGCAAGGCTGGCAGGCTTATGTCGACGACCTGCACCAACTTCATCAACAGCTCAGCGGGCCGGTCGTACTGCTCGGGCACAGCATGGGCTCGTTTATCGGACAAGCGTACCTGGCGGAGCACGGCACCGAATTGGCCGGCGCAATCCTGTCGGCGCCAGATGGTCAAACGGGCCGCTTGCGACGCGTTGCCTTGGGCCTGATTACCCTGGAGGCCAAGCTACGGGGTCGAGCGGCGCCCAGCCAGCTGGCCATCAAACTGTCCTTTGCACAATTCAACAAGGTCTTCGCGCCAAACCGCACTGCTTTCGACTGGCTGAGTCAGGATGCGCTCGAGGTGGACTGCTACGTGGCCGACCCGCTATGTGGCTTTGTTCCGGCCACCGGGCTTTGGCTGGAGCTGCTTGGCGCGATCGGGACTCTGGAAGAACCGGCAACCCGCGCCCGGGTGCCGGCACGGCTGCCGATCCTGTTGCTGGCGGGTGAAGCCGATCCGGCGTGTCGCGGCGCGGCCGGACCCTTGAGTCTGGCCGCTGGCTATCGCGCGGCCGGCGTGGCTTCGGTCAAGGTCCGGACCTACCCCGGGGCACGCCACGAGCTGCTCAATGAAACCTGTCGGGAACAGGCGATGTCTGATTTGGCGGACTGGTTGGATCAGCACATTAACCAGGCCTGATCTTTTATCCGGAGAAGTCCATGCGGCGCATTGCCCTCATCGTGATCCCGTTGCTCTTTGCCTCGGCCATCCAGGCTGCCCCCAGGGCTGAACTTTGGCCGAGATGGCAAGCGCATGACCCGCAGCAGGCCGAAGATATCGACCACTCCGCATGGACGGAGCTACTCAGCCGCCATGTTGCGACCGCGACCCATCCGTTCCGCTTTCGATATGGGGCGGTCAGCCCCGGCGAACGCCAGGCACTGGCGGCCTATCTGACCCGGCTGCAAGCGGTGCGGATCAGCGACTACGCCAGGCCGGCACAGCTGGCATATTGGATCAATCTTTACAACGCGCTGACCATCCAGGTCGTGCTCGATCACTACCCCGTCGCCAGCATTACCCGGATCAATATCTCGCCGGGCCTGTTCAGCCGGGGCCCCTGGGGTAAATCGCTGGCGACGGTCGAAGGCGAGGCTTTGAGCCTGAACGACATTGAGCACCGCATCCTGCGGCCGGTTTTTGCCGATCCCAGGGTGCATTATGCGGTGAATTGCGCCTCGCTTGGCTGCCCCAATTTGCAGCCGCAGGCCTATACCGCGAGCAATCTGGACGGACTGCTTGAACTGGGCGCCCGGCAATTTGTGAATCACTCGCGCGGAGTCCGTTTTGACGGCGAGGATTTGACGGTATCCAGCATTTACCGCTGGTTCCGCGCCGATTTCGGCGCCAATGATCAGGCGCTGATCAAACATTTGCAGCGCTACGCCTCGCCCGCCCTGCAGGCCCGCCTCGCGGGCAGGCGGGACGTGGATGACGATGAATATGACTGGAGGCTGAACGACGCCGTCCAGAGACCCTAACCGAAGCGCTCGGTCGTTGAGCGACGCTCGCCCTTCATATCCAGCTGCCGCGGCGAGGCGTCGAAGCGGATGATTTCGTTGGTCTGGTCTCCAATCGGACACCCCGGGCTAATCGCGCCCTTGCCCAGCAGGAAGAAGCGCTCGCGCTTGATGA
Organism: Oceanococcus sp.; assembly: GCA_041601225.1. Classification (GTDB taxonomy): domain Bacteria; phylum Pseudomonadota; class Gammaproteobacteria; order Nevskiales; family Oceanococcaceae; genus JBFIIN01. The sequence goes on along the minus strand of JBFIIN010000024.1, from coordinate 7,912 downwards.
GCACCTCCGAACCTGCCGAGGTGAGTATGTAGCTGCCGTTCGTGCTGTCGTCGATGTAATAGAACTTGCCGCTGTCGTAGACGATGCGCGCGTGCTGGCGCGAGGCCGCAGGGCCGCTCAAGGCGATATTCGAGGTTGGATCACGGCCGATCATGAAGGGGCACTGCGAAGGCCCGATATTGGTCGCCTTACCGCGCGTGACCAGTGACAGCTCGGTAAATATGGCCGCTTCTGCCCTTGAAGTCGCGGGCGTGTGCTGCGTGCTCGGACTCAGATCCGCATTCAGCGGCAGAATCCACAGCGGCATCAGGCCCACGGTGTCCTGATCGTTTTTCATGGGCCGCGCGTCGCGCCGCGCCGATTCCAGCAGGTAATCGAGGATCGGCGCGGCCACCCCAATGCTGTTGGGGGGCAGCCGCGAAACAGAGCGGCGCAATCGCTGCACGATCACCCCGCGGATAATACCGTCACTGATGCTCACTTCTCCGAAGCCAATACCCAGGCGGACGGCCACCCCGGCGCGCATCGGGTCCTGCTGTCCCTCATCGACCGCGATTTTCAGCAGATTCATGGCCAGATCGGGCGCCGTCTCCACCTTGGGCACGGCGGCCACAACACTGGTGCCGGAAAAGTCGCCGGTCTCCCCGTTGAAATTAAGCACCTCGTCGGCGATGCGGTTGCGATGCATCGATGAAATCACGGCCTGTGCGAACTCGCCGGGACGAGAATCGGTATATTCCGCCACGACGACACCGACTCGATATGCGTTCGAGTTGCTCGCAAACATGCTAGGGCCTAAGGTTCACTGAAACGCATAATAACCTGTGCACTGGAGACTTGTCTGCGTCGATGGAGACTCAGTTGTCAACTGCGCTTGGCGCAGACGCTGCGCTGTGCCCAGGGTGTTTTGACGCCCCCGGAGATGAATTCGCCTGCCCGCTCTGTGGCTATGATTCCGACTCACCGCGTGCCGCCCATTTGCTGGCACATGGTTATCTGTTGCATGGACAGTATCTGATCGGCCGCGTGCTGGGACGACCTGGCGGCTTTGGCATCACCTATCTGGCCTGGGATATTGGCCTGAGGCGACGGATCGCGATCAAGGAATTTTTCCCCGAACTCACGGCGCAGCGCGCCGCCGACGGGGTGGAAGTTCTGTGCAGGTCTGCGGAGCAGCGCGCGGACTTCGACAGGAACCGCCAGCAGTTTATGGCTGAAGCGCGCGTGCTTGCCGGCTTTGACCATCCCAACATCCTGCGTCTGCGCTCCCTGTTTCAGGCCAATGGCAGCAGCTATCTGGTCATGGACTACTTTCCGGGCCAGATCCTCACCGATTACCTGCGCGAGTCCGGCAGCGTGCTCCGCCCAGGTGCGGCGATAGCCCTTCTCACACCGATCCTGTCCGCGCTGCAATACCTGCATGACCAGGGCTACCTGCATCGCGACGTCAAACCCGCGAATATTTATCTGACCCAGAGTGGCAAACCTATCCTGCTGGATTTTGGCGCCGCCCAGATGACCACCAGCTCCAAGGGCGACGCGATGGGTGTGACCATCAGCGAGGGCTACGCGCCAATCGAGCAGTATGGCGTCGCCGAGCAGCAGGGGCCGTGGACCGACGTGTACGGTGCCGCGGCCACGCTCTATCGCATGGTCACCGGCCATCCTCCGCCGAACGCACTGGACCGCATCGGTAACGACATGGTCGCAACTGAACTGAGGAGGCGGCTGCCGGACAACAGCCCCGTCGCCGCGGCCATTCTGCGCGCCATGGCGTTACATGTCGCGGACCGGACCCCCAGCGCGAGCATGCTGATTGCGGAACTGCAGGCCGCTCAGCGGACCGCGGGCAACCAAATGGCTGAGCCGCCAGCCGAACCGTCGCCCGCGCCGCAGGACGACGCCGTTACGCAAAGCCATGCGACCACGCGCGATTATCTGGCCGATCCGGACAGCCTGTCGTCAGGCCTGGCCCGAGCGCGAAAGCCCGCCCGCGATCTCGACCTCTTGGTACCGCTGCTGATCTTGGGTTGTGGCGGCCTGCTGGCTACCGCGATCCTGGTAGATGTCGGTCGCAGCACCGGCAAAATTCACGCCTCTGAAGTCGTCGTTGCCCAGCCCCGTGCCGGTGATCCGCATCTGCAATCCCGCACCCTCGAGCGCCAATCCCGCGCCGACCGGCAGAGCGCGGCACAACGTCGCTATTTGCCCGAGCTGGTGGATGTGCCGGGCGGCGAGTATTGGCAAAAGCAAGCTACCAGCCCGGTTGAGCTGCCTCCGTTCCGGATGTCGAGTCGGAAGATTTCGGGCCTGCGCTTACAGCAATTTCTTGATGCGAACCCGCGTGAACCCAGGTCGGCGGGCGGCTGCGAACAATTCAATCTGGACCAACCCGCCATCTGCGTGAGCTATTACGACGCGCAGGCCTATACCCGTTGGCTGTCCAGCGAAACGGGGCGCCTGTTCAGGCTCCCGACGGCTGCCGAGCTCGATTTCATCGCCCAGCAGGGCCGTCAGCAGGTCCGACGTTTCAAGCCGATGATGGCCCACGATGAGCAGCCGCGCCCCTTCGGTGTCACCGACCTGTTTGACCCCGTTCGCGAATGGACCTGTTCGCGCTTCGACCCAGAGGATGAGTCAGCACCCCTGCACTGCCGGGATCTACGCGGCTCACATGAGGCCATTGGCTACGCCGCGAATGGAGCACAGCAGGCTGAAACCTGGCATGGGGTCGGTCTGCACACCCGCGGTGACGACCTCGGCTTTCGAATTGTTGAGGAGCTGTAGGGCGCTAGCCGCCCGCTGGCGCCAGCTTCCGGCCGAGCACGCGAAAGGGGCTCAAGACCTCTCCACGCCGCACGATGGTGACGCCGTCCAGCGGCTGCAGGTCAAACTCATTGTCCAGCGCGGCACGCGTCTCGGAGGTGACATAAACGCCAGCGCCATGCACGCGGGCCGCCGCCTCGAGATCATGCGCACGCCCGATGACGCGGCCGACCACATTCATGAACTGGCCGCCGAAAGCGGCGGCGCTGCTCCCGACCAGGGCCGAACCCGTGTCGATGCCCATGCCAAGCCGCAGGTCGGGAATTTCCAGCTCAACACGCAAGACGGCCAGGGCATCCTGCATATCGAGCGCCGCCGCAACCGCGTCAGCAGCGTGGGACTTATCACCCTCACGCACCCCGAACACGGCATAGATGCGGTCGCTGAAGCTTCCAAAGACGGCGCCGTTGTGGATGGCGGCAAGCTGGCCGATCCTGCGGGCGCAGACGCCCAGCAAAGCCAGCTTTTCGGCGGGCGTTATATGCGCCTTCACGTGCGAGAAACCGATGAAATCGGCGGCCAGAACAGTGACGATCCGCTCGCCGGCGCGCACTTCGCCAAATCGCGCAAGCACGCTGCCGGACCAGTCCGGCACGGCATCGCACAGGCCATTGAGGGTCTGCGCGATTCGGGCCAGCTCGCGCTGTCTCGGTACCGGCACCCGCATTTCGGTGTCACCATCCTCGCGGGCGCGGATGGCTGCATACATGCCACCGATCGGCTTGCCGTAGAGGCGCGATATCAGGCTGACAACGCCCAGCCACAGCACTGAAAATACGGCCAGGCCGACACTCACCACGCGCATCAGACTGTTGCGAATTTTCAGAACGGCCGCATCGTTGAATTCGGCGCCGACAACCGCCACCAGATCACCGAAGCGATCATGGACCGGCGCGTAGACCGCGTAACTCCAGGTCCGCCAATGCGAGCCCGCGCGGCGGATGCTGACCGGGCCCGCGCTGATCCGCGCGAGTTCATCGCCGGGCACGGTCAGACGCGCACCGATTTGCAGCCTTTCGGCTGCAGAATCTTGCGGAACATGAGACACCACATCGAACAGATTGGGCGCCGCGGTGGGACGGTAAACCCCGACGCTGGCGAGGCTCTGCCAGTCCGCCGCCATGGCCGTCAGAATGTACTCAAGCTGCCGGTAACGCCTGGTCTGCCTGTCGGCCTCGCTGACTATGGCATCGAGCAATTCAGCATCCAGGCGTGCTGCCGTCGCGGCAACCAGGGTGCGTGAATAAGACTCGTACAAGTCGGTTCTTTCGCGATAGCCAACCACGCCGCTGAGACTGCCCGCGAACACCGCGACAAGCAGCCCGATCAAACCGAAATTGAGGATGATCCGCTGGCGCACGGGAAGACGCAGGCGCCAACGTCTTAGCTTGTTCCGCATTTCCTTGGGCCTCCCCGGCCCCGGCTACAGCGGCGCGGTCGGCTCCGCCCCCGTCGGCGGACTGCTGCCCCCCGGCTCGCCACTCTCGTCACTCAGCGCCAGAGTCGTGCGCCGGCAGTGAAAACGAATGACATCATCCTTCTGATCCGCCAGCGGCACACCGGGACTGATCACTCCTCGGTCGGCGATAACCGAACTCTCGTGGTGGAGAAACACTTCTATACCCTGCCCCGTCAACAGGTAGGTGCCGTTGGCGCTGTCGTCGACATAGCGAAACTTCCCCCCGGAATAGTCAATCCAGCCATGATCGCGGCTGGCCAGACTGCCGTGCAGCTGCAGATCGCATTCCTCGCTGCGCCCGATCCGCCAGGGACAATTGGGCGGCTTGATCAGGATTTCGCGACCCTGCGAAAACAGGCTGATGGATGAGAACACAGTGACATTCTGAGTGGCGCTGAGATCGGCCCGCTCGGTCACGGGCGCCTCCGCGGCGCCGCCATCGACTACCCACAACTGGAACTCATTGTCCGGATCCGGCATGGCCATCTTGGCGTTGTCGCGAATTCCGGCGGGCATGCTGCGCAGCACCATGGAGGTGACGCCTACGCTGTTGGGCGGCAATCCTCGCAGGGCCTTGCGCAGCGACTGCACCACCGTGCCCCGACAGCGGCCACCGATGACCGAAGCGTCGCCAAAGGCAACCCCAAATCGGCCGCTCATGCTTGAACGCTGGATATTGCTCATGCGTTCTTCGAGTAGAGCCTGACGCAACTTCGTCGCGGCCTCAACCGCGGTTTCCATCCGCCAGAACACGGCTCCGACATTGGTCAGCGTGAAATCCGCCAATTGCCCGGCGCTGGCACTGATGGCCTCGGAGATCTTTTTCTTGTGTTCGTAGGACAGCAAGGAGCCGCTGCGACCATCCTCAGCCCCGGCAGAGTATTCCGCGAGCAGCACCGCCTTGTTGCCTTCGATTACTGTTGCGTCGTCCATGCGACACCGTCTTGCTGGATCAGAACGCTATGATACCTTCCTGATTGAAAAGCGCGATGATTGCGCTTTCCGCAGAGCCAGATTCGGGAAATATGCACCCAGTGAGAACTCAGTGAACGCTTGGGACAAGCGTTGCTTCGGCTGCTTTCAGTTGATTGGGGACCAGCCGATTTGCCCGTATTGCAACTACGATTCCCGACTCGAACGCAGTGCTCTGTTTCTTCCACCTGGACACCTGCTCGACGACCAGTTCGTGGTGGGCCGGGTTCTGGGTGAACCCGGCGGCTTCGGGATCACCTACCTGGCCTGGGATCGCAACCTGGAAGTCGCGGTTGCGGTCAAGGAGTTTCTGCCCAAGAACGTTGCCGGCCGCGACCCGGAGACATTCTCCATCCATGTGCACTCACCCGGCGACCGTGAAGCCTTCGAATTCGGGCGCGAGCAGTTTCTGGCCGAAGCGCGCACGGTCGCGCAGTTTAACCATCCCAATCTTGTGGCCATCCGCCATTTCTTCCGGGCCAACAATACCGCGTACATGGTGATGGAGTACTACGACGGCGAATCATTGTCCGAGCATTTGCGCCTGGCCGAGCCGACCCTGCCATCCAAAACCGCTGTCGCGCTGATCAAACCGATCCTTGATGGTCTGGCGACCATTCACGAAAAGGGCGTACTGCACCGCGACCTCAAGCCCGGCAACATCTATCTGGCCAGTATCGGCCGTCCGATTCTGATCGACTTTGGCGCGGCGCGCTTTGCCACCGGCTTTCACAGCCAGAGTCTCTCAGTAGTGCTGACCGAAGGCTATGCCCCCATCGAGCAATACCAGCGCAAGGGCAATCAAGGGCCGTGGACCGATGTCTATGGCGCGGCGGCGACCCTGTTTCGCATGCTCACCGGCGCGGCGCCACCGATCGCCATAGACCGTATTGCGGGCGACCCGCTGGCCAACATGCGCCAACACATGCCCAAAATGCCGCGCCTCGCCGACGCGCTCAGCCGCGCCCTGGCCGTGCGCCCCACCGAGCGAACCCCCTCAGCGGAAGCCTTCATAGCCGATCTGGATCTGGCCCTGTCGGAACTGGGCGAAGCCGCCCAGCTGCCGGCGGGCGGCTCGGAGCCCATGCGGGTCGAGGAGACCGTTCCGGACCCCGCATCCCAGCAATCCGCCGCCGCGGCATCCCGCTCGGCCAGTGGGCTGGCGCAGCCGGCGCAGCAGTCCCTGCTCGCCGAACCGCCGGTAGCCCGTCTCTGGCTCGCTGCCGCCCTGCTGATCAGCGCTGCTGCGACCGCCGCCGTCTGGCTGTTCGCTCAGGACTGGTCACACAGATCGTTGCCGGTCGCAATGGCCAGCACGTCCACTCGCGACACGGCGGCCTATCGACGCGACTACCTCACGACCTATCAGCAAAAGCGTCAGGCACAGGTCCGAAGTCGCGAACTGTACGCGCCCGAGCTGGTGGCGATCCCAACCACAGCAGCCAGCCCGGGGATTCTGGTGCCTGCGTTTCGAATCAGTCGCGCAGAAGTTACGGTTGCGCAATTCGCCCAGTTTCAGAAACAAACCGAGTACCGCAATCCCCGCTGGCCCGAGTCCCCCTGCGAAACCCCCGGGCAATCGCCGCTGGCCACCTGGCAATCACCCGGCTACACGCAATCGCCGGCGCACCCCGTGGTCTGTATCAGCTGGCACGACGCGCAAACCTACACACAGTGGCTGACGCGCGTCACCGGGCAGCGGTTTCGGCTGCCCACCGAAGCGGAGTGGGCCGTGGCAGCCGGCCTGAGTGGCGACTCCGCACGCTATCCCTGGGGCAACGCATCACCCAGACAGCGCGCCCATTGCAAGGCCTGTGCCGACGATATTCGGGGCGCGGCCGCGACCGGCAGCTATGCCGCCACTCGCACCGGGCTGGTTGACATGGCGGGCAATGTCGCGGAGTGGACCTGCTCAATGGCCAGCCCGGACCGGCTGGCCGTGATCTGTACTTCCGCGCCCGATGCCCTGGCCCGGATGATGGTCAAGGGCGGCAGCTGGCGTAGTTCGACCGGCGAGCTGGAGATCTCTGCACGGCGCACGCTTGGCCCGGAACAGCGGAGCAATGACGTCGGCTTTCGCGTGGTTCAGGAAATACGCTAGGAGTGAGAGCCCCTGGAGTTCTCGAGCTTGCCAGCAACGCCGCTTTTTCTTTAGACGACCATGCCGACAACCCTGTTGGCGGCACTGCCGGCCGGCTCGGGTTATGCGGGTGATCGGTCATCGACATGCCAATTGTCGCCGCGACCGCGGACCGCACCGCCTGTTACGGAACGATCCCACCAAGCGGTGGCGGGGCTGGCGGGAACCGCGCTGCAGCGTGTCGCCAATCCCGGACAGAACGGTGCTGTCGGGCGCCACTGCCATTCACACGCCCAGGAGTGCGGGCGGGAAAACGCAATGGCCTGCGACTTCGCGCTGTCGCTCGAATTTTCCGATCCTGCTCGTTAAACAGCATGACTATTCGCCTCGAACGATCAAAAAACTCGCTCCGCTAGCGCTTTGTCTCGGCTCATCGGTTCCTGCCGCCCACACGCCTAGCCCGCATCCGTCACCAATAAGAAGGCGGAGTCGCCTTAATCCCTTACAATTCAATTGTCTAAGTCGAATTGAGGGGGCGCTCCGCCGTGACAGAATGTTACCAAGGTCGGCTGCGG